>JAYWGE010000217.1:0-4260 GCA_043778455.1 bacterium | reverse complement strand
TAAATAGGGTTTTAGAATTGATTCAAGGCGATAAAAAAACCGAGTTTGGATCGGTCAAATGGTCATTATTGTCAGGAATTGGAACTTGCGAATATAATATAATTTTACCTTCAACTATAGATCTTGGTGAAGAAGTTATTGTCTATTTGTTGTAGTTTATATCAACACTGATTCCAATTTAGATTAATTACTTTTAAGCTAAAAAACTCCCTCTATTCAAGGGATAATTCTTATTATTCAAGTTTTTATTTAATCTATTTCATCTGCAATGTTCGTTTTTTGGTTTCTCTAAAAGCAACGACTGCCAATACTAATCCCAAAATTGTTACCACTGTAGAAATAAATGTAGACGATCCGCCTGTTCGAACTGTATTGGTTGTAGTTGTAGTTGTAGAGACTGGTACAGTTGTAAGTAAGGCAACATTACAATCTGAAGCAGATTTTGAACCTTCACCAGCTGTTGTAAATCCAACAGGACAAGCGACAGGATTGGTTGCTCCATCAGGACAATAATAACCTTTTGGACATGATTTTGGTTGGTCAGTTCCACCACCGCAGTATGAACCAGCTGGGCAAACTTTACAACTAGCAGTTCCGTTAGTTAGATCTTTTTGGCTATATTGACCAGCAAGGCAACTGTTGGTTACATTACAATCATCAATAGAGTTAGCGCCTTGACCAGAGGTTGTAAATCCAGTAGGACACAAAACTGGGGTTATTGATCCTTTTGGACAGTAAGATCCTTTTGGACAAGCTGTACAGACAGCTGAAGATGAAGCGCTTTCTCTTAAGGAATACTGACCATCAGGACAGATAGTAGTAATTTGGGATGGGTTTGTATTAATACTATTAACTATATTTACTTGTTTACCTGTGTCTATTTTTGTAGATTTTTTAGAAGCGTCAAGAAGGGTGGCAAATACTGTTTGCATACCAGTTTTGGATCCTGTTGGCACATTACTACAAACTACAGAAATTTTGTCATTAGCCACAACGCAAATTTGACCAGATTGATCTGAGTTACCATCGCCAATAGACAGTTTAAAGTCAGCAGGTAAGAATTTATTTGGTAAAAGGGTAAAACTACAATCGGTAACAGAGTTTACGGGTACATCTTTTCCAGTGTTGCAACTAATATTTAGGTTATTGTTTTTAATATCATCAGAAGTAATTGTGCTACCTTGGTCTTGAACATTTATTGTACTTACTGTTTTTGGAGTGGTTTTAGCATTTGGATCTGAGCTGGTTAGATCTTTCATTGTGGCAGTTACATTGTAGACACCGTTTGTAGTGGGGGCTTTAATCGTAGGGCAATCTATTGTTCTGATTCCACTTGAATTTGGAGAAGAAACTGTACAAACTACTTCTGTGTCTCCAAGTTTTATTTTAACATCTTCAGCTACTACATTGGCAGGAAGATTACCGCTACATTTTACATTTTCACCAGGTCTAACAGCTGCAGGAGTACAATTGATTGCGTTGTCAATATCTTCGGGTAGAGCAGGTTTAACGATTGTTACTTTTTGGGTTGTATCAGTTGGGGTACCGCCGCTAAAGGAAACTTTAATTGGTTGAGATCCGATTTGAGATCCAGAAGGAACTACACTACAAGTAACAACATTAGCATTACCAATTACACATTTAGATTTAGTTGGGTCGCTATCTCCGATACCCATTGCAAAACCATCGGGAAGAGTTTTACCATCGGGAAGAGTAAAGGTACAAGTTGTAGAAGAGTTAAATAATACAACTTTGTTGTTATTACAGGAAATATTAATTTTTGACATGTCTTCAGCTTTGATATAATCAAGAACATTGATAGCATCTACTTTGGTGTAAGTTGTGATTTGATCAGATTTACCAAGAACATCTAAGTTGCCACCAGCGCTACCAACATTAGCGTCAGGGCATGTGATTGTTGATCCAGAAATAACGCAGACAACTTCAGTTCCACCTGGGCCAACTTTAATTTTTACATTAGTAAATACAGTGTTGGTGGGAATTGTACCAGAACATTTAACAGAGGTGTTGATAGGTGCAGATTTTGGAGTACAGTTGATCACATCAGCCAATGTGTTACCATTACCATCAGCGGTTACATTAGCTTTTGAACCAGTTTCAGCTGTTGCTGTTCCAACTTTATTTTTAATAGGTTGCATACCTGTTTGGGAACCTGTGGCTACATTAGTACAAGTAATTAGGTTGTTTGCACCCGCTACACAAGACGATCCATCTGGGTTACCATCTCCAACGCTTAATTTAAAACCATCGGGAAGAGTTTTGCCGTTAGGTAACGTAAAGGTACAGCTAGTTGTGGAATTAAGCTTAACAGAATCGCCACTATTACAAGAAATTACTGTGTTGGAGGTTTTAAGATCGTCAATTCCCATTGGATTATTGATCGTTACAGCATCGACTTTAACTCCGTTTGGATTAGTAGTATTAGTTTGATCGGATTTAGCTTTGATGTCATAAGTTCCAACTGTTGTGCCAACATTAATAGGGTCACACTGGATTAATCTATTAGTATCTAATCTACAAGGCACTTCTACACCATTATCACCAATCTTAACTTTTAAACCTGTGACAGCGACCTCAGGGCTAATAGGTGATTTACCTATACAAGTAACAGTTTGGGAGGCATTGACTACTTTTGGAGTACAAGAAATAGCGTTGGCAAGTTCTTCAGCTGTTATTGCTTTTTGACCACAAGCACCGTTTACAAATAGTTTTCCACTAGGGCAAACATCACAAGTTGGCGTATTGGTAGCTCCGTTTGTACATACATTATTAGCACATCCTCCATTTGCACAGACAACACATTGTCCACTGGATAAAACTTTATCTGAAGAACAAACGGTACAAGCAGGCGGATTAGTAGCTCCATTAGTGCAACTTGGGTCTACACAAGCACTTAGTGATGTTGAGCCAACAGGACTTACTTTTCCAGTAGGACAGGCGTTTGGGGCAGTTGCTCCACTTGGACAGTATGTATTAATGGGGCATTGTTCAGGTTTGAGAGGAGTTCCGTCGGAGTTAAAACCACCAGCACAAAACGAACCAGCAGGGCAAACTGCACAAGTAGTTCCATCAAAAGATTTTCCAGCAGGACAATTGGTGCAAGTTGGTTTGTTGACTGCTCCGTTGGTACAAAGTGGTACACAATCACCACTAAGCATTACCATTTCAGATGGGCAAACATCACAAGTAGGAGGGTTAGTTGCTCCATTGCCACAACCTGGTGGTTTTGGATCGCAAACCTTATCTGCAGTATTGTAAATAGAATCAGAGTTACAAATATTACAAGCAGGAGATGAACTAGCGATAGCCCCGTTGGTACAACCTGCTGCGTTGGAGATTTTTAGATTATTTGCACTGCTTTGATATGCCAAAAGACCACCAATTACAATTGCAAAGGTTAGAGCTGAGGCGAGTAAAGGTTTGACATTCTCTCGGATGAATTTTTGGATTCTAGTTGGGAGACTTGTTTGGATTTTGGACATATTATTTTTGGGTATTATAATTTTTTGAAAGTTTTTGGGTATTGATTTTGATTACTATTTGGGTGTTATATTGTTTTTAATGCTGTTATTTTATAATTATACCACATAAAAAACTTTTTGGCAAATCTATTTTTAATCTCTTCAAACTACAGTGTTGTAGCTGAGGATTTATGATTTAATATCGTAGAAAACTAGTATTTAAGTTATTACCTTAACTAAAATTTAATAACCAATTGGTGTCGTAGAGGCGACTTTATATCACCGCTTAAATCAATTGCAAATTCAGGGTTAGTGTTTTATTGAGGTATAAACCCTCTGCTACGACCTGTGTTTAAACTTTTGGTAAAAGTTTTTAAGTAAATATTAGCTTACTGCGAAAGGCAAGCTAAAAAATAAAACATTGACAAAAAAGATATAAATCTTGTATAATTTATTTAGACACCAGAAAATTTCAGAAAATTTATCAACAACCTTTATTACCACTTTACAATTCTAATTCCTAATTTATATGTCTGACACAGTAAAAATTTTAACCGCCTCCGAATTTGAAACTCTAAAAAATACCGCAGGTCTATATTTGGTTGACCTTTGGGCTACTTGGTGTCCTCCTTGCAAGGCTATGGCTCCGATTATTCAAACTCTTTCCGAAGATGCCGACCTAAAATCTATTACTTTTATGAAATGTGATGTAGATGACCAACCTGAAATTTCTGATTTTTTTGCAGTCTCTTCTATTCCCAGTTTTTTTCTGATCAAG
>JAYWGE010000216.1:0-1536 GCA_043778455.1 bacterium | reverse complement strand
TTTTGTTTATGGTAACATGACTTATTTTTGAATTTGACAATTCTTAGTTTTTCACCTTTTTTGTGATCTATAACCTTAGCTTTGACTGTGGTTGGAGTTGCGGATGATGTGGCAAATGAGAAAAGGACAGGTAACTCTACGATACCGTTAATTTCTATAGCTAATCTGTCTACATTAATTTTTTGACCAGTAGAAACAATATATTGCTTTGTTCCTGATTCAACGATGATTTGGGACATATAATTTTTAAGTTTCTTTATTTAATTTCAAGAATTTTGATCTTTACTAATCCACTTGGACTTTTGAATTCGCAAATTTCATTTTTTGGTTTTTGCATAATTGCTTCAGCGACGGGAGAGAGGTTTGAGATCTTACCGTCTAAAATATTTGACTCTGAAGTACCTACTATTTTGAATGTTTGTTTAGTTTTAGTTGACAAATACTCAATGGTAACAGTGTTTCCAAGTCTAACTAAGTCGTTGGAACTGGCGTTGTTTTCTACTATTTGGTAGTCACTATTTAAAACATCTTCGATTTGAGCTAACTCTGCAACAAGCTCGTCTCGGACTTTTAATGCGGTTTGAAAACCTGCGTTTTCTTTTAAGTCTCCTTGGTCTCGGGCATTGTTGACATCAATTTGAATCGCAGGAAGCAAAGTGTTTTCAATTTCTGCCTTACGGGAAAGGAGCTGTTTCAAACCATCTTGTGTAAGATAGTTGGTCATAATTTTGGATTAAGGATTAGAAAGATTGAGGAAAATTGATATTGATTTGTTGTTGTGCAATAGAAAGATGCAGTTTTGAAAAGTGTTGTAATTTGGGATTCACAAGCCAAAAAAAGCAAATTTATTGCACGGCTTAAAACTATTGGGAGAAGATTTGGGCCATCTTATTAAATATACCACAAAAATGCTATTCTTGTCAAGGAAATTTGACAGTGGCTGAGGCTTATCTTTCCATAAAATACCAAACTCAAATTTGTAACTAAACAATTTAAATATAAAATCGTCAAAATTACCTCTTGACCAAAGCACTACTTAGGGTTACAATTAAAGTATGCCTACCTACAACAATTATGCCACTAGCTGGATTCACAAAAAATCTTCATCTCAACACTATGCCCATCAATATTTGGAAAAACCTACAATGTACCAAAAACTACCTGATTTAAACAACCTTCGGGTATTATCTTTGGGTTGCGGTAGCGGGGAAGAATGTCAAGAATTGTTGGGTCGTGGGGCTAGTTTTGTGTTGGCAATTGATATTAGTCAAGATTTGATTGATTACGCCAAAACTGTTTATGTCAACGAGATTAAAGATGGAAAAATAGCTTTTATTTACGGAGATATCAATAATTTAGATCAGCTTTTAGGTAATTACTTTGGTGATTTGAACGATGATCTTGCCAATAGTTTTGCTGACAAGTTTGATTTTGTTTTTTCCAGTTTGACTATTCATTATATAGATAATTGGCAAAAAGTATTTTGTACTATTAAAAATTATATGGGGCAGGGGAGTAAAGCTTTGTTTTCCTGTC
>JAYWGE010000215.1:0-1538 GCA_043778455.1 bacterium | reverse complement strand
GTCAAGCTATTGGATATAGTTACGCAGAAAAAATTACATCGCCAAATAATGTATACGGTGTCCCATGTGGAGTCTATTGTCATCCAGAAAATGGAGAGCTTCTAGTACCTGATGCAAGTGCAATATGTCAAAATAAGTTTCCAGATCAAAATACTGTCTATTTGAGAGCTTCACAAGGAGCTGGTTGTTATGCACAGCAAGAATCTAATAGTCTTTAAGCTTTAATTTAATACCTTTATGAAAAAAAACTTTTTATTGATAGTCTCAATTTTAGTAACATTTACAACTATTCTTAGTATTAGTGTATTTGCCTACAGTAACACAAAAGTAACCAAGTCCAACAAAGTAGATTACGAGTGGTCTACCACAAACCCAACTTTGGAAGTTACCGATAAAGAATCTCTCAAAAAAGAATTTGTTGCTTTTAATCCAAACGACACCACACCACTTACTGACGAATTAAACGAAAAAATACAGCCATATCATACCATTTATTACAAAGAAGACCCCAAAGAAATTGATTGGGAAACCAAAACTAATTTGAGTAAAAACTCATCTGACACTAATCTAAAAACAAAATACAGCAATCAATCTCAAGCTATCCGTTATTGTTTGGATGAGGCTAATGGAAAGAATAAAACAACAAAAGTTATTAAAGTTCAATTTGATAGAACGATAAACTGCGAGTATTAGATATATCTGACCAACTAAAAACTAGATTTGCACCCGTAATAGGGTGATTTTTTATTACTTTTATATTTTTTTATTAACTTGTATAAACCTAAGATGGAGTAGCTATAATTTTTAGTTTATCTAAATCATATTTTCTACATATCTAGCAATTACATCAATTTCTACATTGGCAATATCATTGACCCGAAGCTGACCTAGGTTTGTGTTGTCCAAAGTGTGTTTGATTAAACTTATTTCAAAGCCATTTTGGGTTTTTGCAGACACAGTTAGGCTGACACCATTGAGGCAAACTGAACCCTTGTAGGCAATATATTTTCTGATATTTTGAGGTACATCTATCCCAAGTATCCACTTGTCTTGCTCTTGCAAATAACTAGCCACAGTCCCAACTCCGTCAATATGCCCTTGCACAATATGACCATCTAGCCTCTGTCCCAGTATCATTGCTTTTTCAAGATTAACTCTGTCGCCAAATTTTGCCTTAGCAAAACAAGTTAGAGCTATAGTTTCTGGAATCAACTGCAAACCAAACCAGTCTGTCCCAATATCTATCACGGTTAAACAAGTACCACTAACGGCAATACTGTCTCCAATTTTGAGGTCAACAATAAAGCTTGGGTTTACCTGAATCTGAAAATAGACACTTTTGTCAATAGATATTTTGGAGATTGTGCCTTGGTGGGTTATGATTCCTGTGAACATATTAAAATTTATTTTTAGATTATTTTTTAGTTAATTTGCCCCTGTATATTTTGTAAGACCTAAATAACGAAACCTCAAAATTCGCTGTCATCCTGAACTTGTTTCAGGATCTAACTTATATTTCTATTTTTGGTGTTAGATCC
>JAYWGE010000214.1:0-4283 GCA_043778455.1 bacterium | reverse complement strand
GATGATAGTATGACAATGAAGACTCTAAAAAGCTTGATATTAGACTTTGTTGTAGTTAGAAATAAAGAAGAACATAAAGAATTTACTATCAAAGAAATAAATCAAAAATTACCAGGTAATTACAATACCATAAAAGGAATTATAAAAGAACTTTTGGAAAATAATGAGATTATCAAAACAAAATATGGTGTCTATATTTTTAATAAAAAATTATAACTCTCTAATAACTCTCTAATAACTAACTATAGCACTTTTATGACTATATTTGATAATTTAACATCCACAAAACCTTTATTTTAAGCCAAAAAAACTATAACTTTCTAATGCAACTCTAATAACTTTACAAAACTATAAATCAAACTATAAATCCAATCCAAATCTTATGTCAATCACAGGAATCATTATGTCAGCAGGGCGAGGAAGCCGAATGCAACCCCTCACTAATCACACACCCAAACCTCTTGCCAAAATTACAACAAACACCAGCTCCAAAGCCGAATTTAATCAATACAACGACCGCACTCTTTTGGAAATCAACCTCAAGAAAATGCTACCAATTGTGGATAAATTTGTGATTGTCATCCACTATCTAGGTCAACAAATCATAGACACTATTGGTTATAATTATCAAGGCAAAGCTGTAGAATATGTTTGGGCTGAGTCTCCAACCACAGGAACATTGGATGCTTTTCGGGTGGCTATTTATGGCTCCAAACTAACGCAAAAACCTACAGAAACCAATAATTTTTTGGTCTGCAATGCGGATAATCTTTGTGGAGACGACTATTACCAAATTCTCTCTCAGCAAATTCAAAGTAATCCTAACACCGCTTGTTTAGTAGCTACAGAAATAAATAACCACGACATCCTCAAATCTTTGGGTGTATTCAAGATCAACGCTAATAATGAATTACTCCAAGTCATAGAAAAATCACCTGTTTTTGTGTCTAACCTTGCCAATATTGGCATCTACTATTTCCCCAATTCTGTCAAAAATTTGATTAGCCCAACCAGAGTAGAGTCTACCAAAGAAGAACCAATCACTGATTTATTTACAGATTACTTGGCTCAAAACACAGACAAAAACAACACTATCCAAATTGTTAGTTCCACAGACCACTATGTCGCTATCAGTACGGTTGCTGATTTAAATTTGTAAAAACCTATAAAATATGAAAATCCTTGCTTTTGACCTTGACAATACACTGTTTAGTCGTCAAGAATGTTTTGCAAAATACTGCCATTGGCTGACCCAAAAATACCTATCAAATTGTGGTGATGAGTTAGAAACAGTGGACTGGTTGATGGGTATTGATAATGGTGGAAAGTTAGATGATCTTGATTTTGTCAAAGTAATCAACCAAAAATTTAATCTAAATTTAGATATTAAAACAGCAATTTGGGAGCGAGAAAATATCAACCCAACCTTTGCATCTTTGGAAAAAAACACACTAGAAATCTTGACTAAACTAAAAACTAAGTATAAATTGGCAATAATCACTAACGGTCAAACGGTTATGCAAAACATCAAAATAGACAGTTTGGACTTTAGAGATTTGTTTGAAGTAATTCTGATTTCTCAAGAAGAAGGTGTGGCTAAACCAAGTGTTGTGATATTTCAAACTTTGTGTCAAAAACTAAACTGTAAAGCCAATGATATTTTGTTTGTAGGTGATAATCCAATTGCTGATATTTGGGGAGCCAAAAATGCTGGAATGCAAACTTGCTGGAGATCTTGGCAAGAAAAAGATAAAGACACTTTTCAAGGATGGCAAAACAAAGAATTTTGTCCTAACTTTACAATTACTGGCTTGAGTGAGTTACTTGAGATTGTGAATTAAAATTAAACTTTATTACTGAAGTTGAAAGGATCTTTTGTTTTGCTCAAGATGACAGTTTGGCAAGGTTTCTTCCTCAGAGTTTTACAGTATTTATACACCAAAAATAAAACCAAATTCTATTTATATGACCAACCTAAGCCAATACACTCAATACATCCAAAATCAAAAACTTACCGTGCCAATTGGAGCTAGTCTAATCTTGGAAAACTGCAACTTGGAAAATATTTTGGAAATAGAGCTTTTGGCAAATAGTAGTCTCAAAATAACCCAAATCAACCTTTTTGAAAATATATCCAACTTGCAAATCACTCAACACAAAAACACATGTTTTCAGGCAACCAAAATCTTGGAATATAACTATGAAAACCATTGGAATATAACCCTAAATGGAGATAATACGACTACCAAAATCTACAATTTAATCCTTGGGAAAAACCAAAATCAAGTCAAACTTGACGAAAAAATCACTAGCTACAACATCAACAATAATATTGTTCATTTGACCAAAGCTGTTCTTGATGATCAATCTTGTGCGATTATTTATCATACTGCCGTAGCTCCATTTGGGACGCTGGATCACCAAACTAACCAAAAAATCCAAACAATATTATTATCCCAAAAATCTAAAGTGGAAATGCGACCCGTTTTGCAAATTTCTTCACCATCTGTCAAGGCTAATCACGGAGCTACAGTCGGCAAATTTGACCCAAATCAGTTGGTTTACCTTCAAAGTAGGGGTTTAAAAATATTGGAAGCCAAAAAACTACTCCAAGATGTCTTTTGTGATGAAATATTGGACACACTATAAAATTATTAACAAAACATTGACAAAATAGGCATTTTAGACTAGACTTAAACTATACACTAACCAAGTATTGAATAAGTATTCAAAATTAAATTAAACCAAAAATCTAAATCAAATTTAAACCTAATGCCCCAAATCCGACTTCACAAATACCTTAGCCAATGGCTCAAAGATAACAAAATCTATGGCTATACCGCTCCTGAAATCAAAAAAAATATCACCAACTTTGGAGTTTTTGTCAATGGCAAATTAGTCAACAATCAATTGGAGTGGGTTTATGATAACCAAAAACTGGAGCTAAATAATTGGACGGTGCGAGAGCTTGGTGACACTACCAAAATTGAGATTATCTATGAAGACGCTGATTGTCTAGTACTCAAAAAACCCTTTGGACTGATAGTTGAGGCTGGAGCTGGGCATCCGTTTGACAATGTAGCGCAGTGGCTATGGGACAATTACCCTGAGCAAAAATTTCAAACTTATTATCAAAATACAGAATTACCTGCTTCTGGGCTTGTGCATAGACTTGATAAAGACACTACAGGTGTATTATTAATTGCCAAAACTCCCGCCAAACACAAATTTTTGCAAGACCAGTTTCGATCTCGATCGGTTATTAAGAAATATCTTGCGGTCGTGGATGGTAATTTTGACAAAACTATTCACATTCAAAACTGGCAATCTCGCGACAAAGCAACTTCTATTAGGCAAAAATTCTTTTGGTCAGAAGACGAAGCGATGGATTTTAGTGTGGACAGCCGAATGGCAAAATCAATTATGATTCCCAAGGTTTATTGTCCTGAGACTAACCAAACTTTGATTCAAATTCAAATTAAAACTGGCAGAATGCACCAAATTCGTGTGCAGTGTGAGGCGCTTGGCTTTCCGATTAGTAACTGCAAAACCTATAATAATCAAAATATTTTTGATGCAAAAAAAATACTCAAAAATCCTGAAAATCAAATAATAATCCCCTTTGAACCGCTTCAAACTATGACCAAAAATGGTTTTGAAAATATGCAAATTAAATTTTTTGGAAATACAGACTATTGCCTTTTATCCAATGAATTAGAAATTATGTTGCCAAGTCAAAAGCTAACTAAGTTTGTTATCCAAGAGGTTTAGTGTAAATCATAGCTACAACAAGTAGTTTTCACTCCATAGCTCCACTCTTTAATAGGGTGTTGGGAGAATGGTAAACAGATAACAACGGAGTTGACTGAGGTGCTTGAAACAACATTTTCTAGTTTATTCCAATCTAATTCTTACTCAAATACTCCATCGTAGCTCCACCTCCCATAGAAATAAAATCAAGTTTGGAGCTAATATCTTCAGGTAAAGCTGATCCTGTGTCGCCACCTCCTACCACCTTAAAACAATTTGTGAGACTGACAATATACCGACCGAGCTTGAGGGTGCCTTGATCGTAGGGTTGCTTTTCGTAGTAACCCATTGGGCCATTCCAAAAGATGGTTTGTGCATCGCTAAGGGTGTTTTGAAATAGTTCCAAAGTTTTAGTGTCAATATCAAAGGCATACTTCTTGTCGCCATCTGTGTAATAAATAAAGTCTACAGGTAAGACTATCTTGTCAGGGTAATCGGTCAAAATCTGCTTGGCAGTCTCAACAAAATCTTTT
>JAYWGE010000213.1:0-4288 GCA_043778455.1 bacterium | reverse complement strand
GTCGCTGGGGCTGGGATTGTCATGGTGCACCGATTGAAGTTCTTGCCGAAAAAAAACTAGAAATCAGAGATAAACGACAAATTGAAGCTGAAATTGGTATTCACAAATTTAATGATTACTGTCGATCTACCGTGATGATGTATGATGAAGAATGGCGAAAAGCTATTGAAAGAATCGGTCGCTGGGTGGATATGGACGATCAATACCGTACAATGGACAATGATTTTATTGAGTCTACTTGGTGGGGCTTGGGTCAATTGTGGAATAAAGGGCTGCTTTATAAAGACTACAGAATCAGTATGTATTCGCCATCGGTTGGGGTTCCACTTACTCATACGGATGTGGCAATGGAGGTCAAATACGAAAATGAAACTATTGAGACTCCTGTTGTGCGATTTATGACCCAAGGTGAAACTATCAAAAAGCTATTGGACAAAATCATCAACCACATTGACACTAACTATTCTGAGCAGTTCAAATTCAAAAACGAACTCCAACAAAAAGCCTACAATCTTGCTAATCCTGGTGTTAAAAAAGCTACCAAGGACGAAATTCTCAAAAATGGCTTTGTGGAATTTGATGCTCTCAAGTGGGAAAATTTTAAGACCAGTGAGGAGGTAACCAAAGAAATTCAAGAAGAAATTCAGCCTCAATTAGTTGTTCTCAACGAAAATCTAAAAACTCTTGAGCAACTCAAAAAATACCTCACCGCCAATTATCCCGTCAATATCTTGGCTTGGACTACTACCCCTTGGACTTTACCTGCCAATGTCGCCCTTGCGGTTGGGCCAGAAATTGAGTATTCACTATTTTATATTGGTGCCACTAGCGAAATAGTCATTGTGGCTGAAAATCTTGCCAAAATTGTCTTGGGACGAAATCTACATACCAGTATCACTAGTAAGTATAAAGCTGAAGAATATGCCGACAGTGGAGAATATTTTGCAGATATGGGTGTAGAAATAATCAAATTAGCTACGCTCACAGGTCTTGATTTGGAAAATATAGAGTACAAACCACTATTTAAACCTGTAGATGATTTTGATAACGACGACCAAAAAAATAACGCTTTTCGGGTTTATTGTGCTGATTATGTTAGTCTTGAAGATGGAACTGGTGTGGTACATATCGCTCCTGCCTATGGTGAAGAAGATTTTGCTGTCCGTAAGGCTCGTAATTTGCCAGTTTTAACTTCCGTCAACGAACACGGAGAATTAAGATTAGACTTGGATGAGGCGCTTACTCCTGCTTTTGGCAAAAAGTTTTTATCTGCCAACGATCCAATTATTCAGATTTTGGAGACCCAAGGTAATTTATTTAGCAAATATAAACACACTCACCGTGTGGCAGTCTATGGACGAGATGGTAAAAAAGTCTATTATTGTGCCCAAGAAGGGTGGTATATTGCCGAAACCAAATTGACAGAACGATCGGTACAACTCAATAACGACATCAATTGGCACCCCGAATCACTCAAACTTGGTCGGTTCAAAAACGGACTAGAAACTGCTCCTGATTGGTGTATTAGCCGAAATCGATATTGGGGAAATCCTATTCCAATTTGGCAAAATCAAGACAAAACAAAGACAGTTTTTGTGGATTCCTTAGAAAAGCTATCCAAGCTTGCCATCAATCCAATTTATAGCCTGATTACCACCCGAGACCTTACCCCTGAGCTTTATGAAAACGGTCAAACTGTTATCGTAACTGATGCCGGACACAAATTACCACTGGGTATTAACGCTACTCAGTTCCGTTCCAAAAACATTGGCGACCTTGGTAAGACCAAAAAACTAGACATCAATACCTTTGCTCCTATTGCTCAGAGAATTTTGGAGGAAGTCTTGGAGTTGTTTGAAAAATACAAAAGTGTACAGCTATTTTTGACCGATGATGAAAAAACCTTGTGGACTACTTGGTTACTGACTCTTCACCCTAATTCCAAAAAAACTAACGATTTGTTTTATTTTTATAAGGCAATTAAAATGGGAAATTTGGACTGGGAACCTACAGGCTCTGTCAAAATACTGGACTTACACCGACCGTTCATTGATGAGATCATTCTCAAAGCTGATGGCGAGGTCTTGATGCGAATTACTGAAGTTTTGGATTGCTGGGTAGAATCTGGCTCTATGCCTCACGCTTCGGTTGGTTTTCCTTTTGCTGGAAACAAAAATAGATACTCCTCAAAACCCCAAGAAATAGCTACAGCTGACTGGATTTGTGAATCTCAAGATCAAACTCGGGGCTGGTTTCGGGCGCTCCATGTGATGTCTACAGGTATTTTTAACAAATCTGCTTTTCATAACATCAATTGTAATGGACTAATAATGGCATCTGACGGTCGCAAGATGAGTAAATCTCTCAATAACTACGCCGATCCAAACCTAATTTTGGACAAATTTGGAGCCGATGCCGTGCGTTTGTATGTGCTTAGTTCTCCTGTGGTCAATGCCGAAAGTATGAATTTTAGTGAGAGAAACCTAGAAATTATCTTTCGAGAAAGCACTCTTCTTATTGCCAATTCTTTGCAGTTTATTAATTTTGTTTTTGCCAACCACACCAGATCCAACGACAGGACTGATAACAAGTATACTCACCCACTTAACAAATGGTGGCAAAGCCGAACTCAGCAATTTGTCAATAGTTTTATTGGCTATATGAATGATTACAATATCGCAGACGCAGCCAGACTAGTTACACCTTATATCAATGATTTTTCCACTTGGTACATCCGTAGATCCAAAGACTTATTGGATGTTTGTGGCAACGAAGTTGCTGATTGTTTGATGGAAACTATGACAGCTTTTGCCCAGAGTGTAGCGTGTATTCAGCCCTTTAACGCCGAAAAAATCTGGTCGGTAATCCGAACAACTAGCGATATGGAATCAGTCCACCTCACTGATTTGCCCAAAACCGTAGAACTAAGCGACAAACAAACAGAGATATTATCCAAAATGGCAACTCTTCAAGACCAAATTGCCCAAATTCATTCAGTCCGTAAAGCCAAAAATATCAGGGTTAGACAACCTTTGTATGCCGATTTGATTGGTCTTAATTTAGATCACAATTGGAAAGAAATTTTACTCAAAGAATGTAATTTGTTATCTCAAGACCTGTCCAAAACTGAAGGTGAAACTCATATTGGCACCACAGATATCGGTACAATCAAGATAGATTTAGTGGTAGACGAACATTTATCAACACTTGGCTTTGCACGAGATTTTGAGCGAGGTATTCAGGATTATCGCAAAAAACAAGGTTGTAAACCAGGTCAAAACATCCATTTAAAATTTAAAATAGAAGAAGTCAAAGACCCGATTATCTTTGAAAAAACTATGCAAGTTGTAGATTGGCAAAAACTATGTGTAGAAGTCAAATGGCTGTCAGAACTAGACACAGAACACCAATCTAATAACCAACCTGACAAAAAAATTATCATCAAAGACTTTGTAACCATAGTAGTTGGTTAATATAAAATAAAAAAATAAACTAAAAATATCCCCCTATCTAGGGAGGTAATCAAGGGTTGTACTTGACGGTTTAAATCTCAAAAACATAACAATTTACCCCAAGCATAGCTAAACACAATTTTCACAGATTTCTATACAAAATTACTTTGAATAGGAGAATTAGCTACTTATTAAAAGGTAACTATTGCAAGTTGAAAGTGCTATACATTAATTCAATTTTTTCTAAAAATCTCTGACTCCGCCATTGACGTTCATTCCATATCTGTTTAGAGCTTGGTTTCTGGCAACCTTGTGATCTACCATCGGAGGTGATAATCTGTCGTAGTCTTTGGGTAGCCATTTGTTTTGATACAAGTTTTTGGCGTCGTAATTTTGGGCTTGAAGATAGGGATTAAAAATCCTAATTGGCTTGGGATCTGCACCCACTGAACCTGCCCATTGCCATCCGCCGTTGTTGCTCGCCTCATCAAGATCTAGTAAGACAGCCCGAAAATATTCTTGTCCCCATCGCCAGTCTACACCCAAGTTTTTGGTTAAGATACTAGCAACCATCATTCTGGCGCGGTTGTGCATCCAGCCCGTTTGGGCGATTTGTCTCATCGCGGCATCCACAGCAGGGTAGCCAGTTTCGCCTTTGATCCACTTGGTAAATCTATGTACGGCGTCGTAGCCTTTGAGCCACGGAATGTTTTGCATTTTGATTTGAAACTCAAGGTTGAGAACTTCGGGTCGTTGATACAAAATATATTTGTAAAATTCTCGCCAAATTAGTTCGGAAATATAGTGGGAGGCTCCATTGTTTTCATTACTATAAG
>JAYWGE010000212.1:0-1557 GCA_043778455.1 bacterium | reverse complement strand
CTGCATTCTAGTATCATGAGCGTATTTGCTTTTCAAGACCCTGTTCGGAATGGGAAAGGTTGGTTCAACAACACTTGTAAGACTAACTTATTAATAATAACAGATTTTTGAGTTGTTGTCAAGTCTTTGGTATGCTATATTGCCTAATAAAGTCTTAAATTAGAGGTTTTGAGATGTTTGAAATAATTATAAAAATATAAAGAAAAACAATTAATTATTATTGTAGAAGCGATTTTATATCACCATTTAAATCATTTACTAATTTAGATTTAGTTTTTTTATAGGAGAATAAACTCTCCACTACGACACTATACTTTTGAAGTTGTCCTCATCTATTTACCTATCCAACTTGAGGATTATATCCACAGCTTTTTCTAGATCTTCTTGAGAATATTCTTTTAGGTTCGCAAGAACACCTTTGACAATTAAATCGCGACAAACCCTACTTGTACCACCTTTTATGGCTAGTAACTGGGTAAAAGTCTCGTCAGAAATTTGATCTCCTTCTATTTTTTTGATGATATTTTGAATTTGTCCATTCAATCTTTTTAGGGAGGTTATCATAGTTTTTTTATCTTTATCTGCAAGGGTAATTTGGTTCATACAGTTTTAATTATATGCAATTAATTATTTGTTGTCAATAATAAAAACACCTTTAAACCTCAAAAATATCTCATTTAAGGCAAAATTTAAGATACCATACCCCGTATGGCTTGACAAGATAAAAAAAATAGATTAGAATTAAAAGTGAAAGTAAAACAACAAACTATTTTTACAAAAACCTATTTATACTATCTAAACTATATGTCCGAAAACAACAACACAAACCTATATATTGGCGGAGCCGTAGCCGTAGCAATCGTTGCTATTGGTGGTTTTGCGCTTTCTTCAATGAAACCTGCTGACAAAATGATGGAAAGTAATATGAACAACAGCTCTGTGATGTCATCTTCCGTGGCTATGATGCCAAAAACTATGGAGAAGCAAATGGAAAAACCTGCTGATATGATGACCAAAACCACTATGATGTCATCCGAATCTACTGTTATGGTAGGTGGCGCGGCGATGTATGCTTCCAAGAACCTTGTAGAAAATGTAGTCAACGCTCCAAATCTTACAACTCTTGTAACCGCAGTCAAAACAGCAGGATTGGTAGATACTCTCAAAGGAACAGGACCATTTACAGTATTTGGCCCAGACAATGATGCTTTTGCTAAACTACCTGCAGGAACTGTAGAAACACTAGTCAAACCAGAAAACAAAGCCAAACTAACTTCTATCTTGACTTACCATGTTGTAGCTGGAAACCTATCTATAGCCGATCTTAAAGACGGTCAAAGTATCAAAACTGTCAACGGTGCAGAGCTTAAAGTCTCCAAAAAAGATGGCAAAACTATGATCAACGGTGCCACAATTACTACCCCTGATGTATTCCAATCCAATGGTGTAGCTCATGTTATTGACACTGTTCTTATCCCTAGCTAATAAACACAAACCTATATTAACTTTCACAAACTTAAACATAAAATTGTTTTGAAAGTAAGAATTTACCACTTA
>JAYWGE010000211.1:0-1560 GCA_043778455.1 bacterium | reverse complement strand
TCTATCAAAAATTACAGTCTTACCGTTATTGGCTGAAAGTACAATTTTGTCATTGTCGGTCGTGGAGTAGATTACCCCAACGAGAGTATTACCTTCCTCAATGTTGATGGCACGAATACCACTAGTTCGGATGTTTTGAAACTCAGATAGGGCAGTTTTTTTGACTGTGCCATCTTCGGTAGCAAATACCAAGTAACCATCTTTGTCTAGTTCTTGTTCTTTGGAGATAGCAAGGATAGTAGACACTTTTTCGCCTTGTTGAAAATCAAGATAATTGACTAGATTTTGACCTCTGCTCGTCCTAGATCCTGATGGTAGTTCAAAGACCCGAGTCTTGAAGACCCGACCAAAAGTGGTAAAAGCATAGATATAGTCGTGGCTATTACAAATGAAGGCGGCTTTGACCCAATCTTCATCCTTAGGATCAAAACTAGAGACACCCTTGCCTCCGCGACCTTGTTGCCTAAAAGTGGTAGTTGGCAAAACCTTGACATACTGGCTGTTAGTTAGCTGAACCAAAACCTCTTCTGCTTCAATAAAATCTTCTTTGTTATAGTTGTCCAGTGAGGCTTCCACTATCTCGGTTTGGCGTTTGTCAGACAGCTTATCACAGGCATCTTGAATTTCTTTGGCAACCAAAGTTTGCTTGACGGCTGGGTTGTTTAGGATTTCATTTAGGTCAGCAATAAGGCTGATTTTTGCCATTCGCTCATCCTCTATCTTAGCTTTATCCATAGAAGTAAGGGTTTGAAGTCTCATCATCAAAATAGCATTTGCCTGAAGGTCAGAGAGCTGGAATCGAGCAATAAGTGTAGCTTTGGCTTCTTCTTTGTTGGCAGATTTTCGGATAAGGCCTACCACTTCGTCAATAAAATCAAGAGCAATTTTGAGACCTTCAAGAATATGGAGTTCGGCTTCGGTTTTTTTGAGATCAAAGCAAGTCCGCCGCGTAACGACTTCGTATCTGTGATTAATGAATTCTACTAAGATTTCTTTGAGGTTGAGTAGTCTGGGCTGTCTGCCGTCGTTGACAAGTGCTACAAGGTTGAAATGTTGGTTGACCTGTAGATCGGTGAGTTTGTACAATTGGTTGAGAATAACTTCAGGCGAGGCTTCGCGTTTGCAGTCCACCACAATTCGGATCCCTTCTTTGCTACTTTCGTCTTGAATATTTTTGATACCTTCAATTTTTTTGTCTTTGACCAGCTCGGCAATTTTGATTAAAAGATCGGCTTTGTTGACTTGGTAGGGGATTTCGGTAATAATAATTTCTTTTTCGCTACAAGTAGCTTTGGATCTGACTGCGCATTTGCCTCGCCCTGTTTGGTAGGCTTTGAGAATATCGGCTTTGCCATAAATAGTAGCACCTGTAGGGAGATCTGGGCCTTTGATCCACTGCATCAACTCCTCAATAGTTAGATCAGGATTGTCAATAAGGGCAATAGTTGCCTCGCATACTTCTCCAAGATTATGAGGCGGAACTTCGGTAGCCATACCCACGGCAATACCTGTTTGACCGTTGATCAAAAGATTGGGTAGAAGTGCAGGGAGAACCTTTGG
>JAYWGE010000210.1:0-4373 GCA_043778455.1 bacterium | reverse complement strand
GTAGTTTTTGCGATCCCAACGAGTGGTAGAGGGGATTTTAGAACCAACGGCAAGACCAAATTTGATGGCTTTGTGAACGGCATTTTTGTTGAGGGATGGCAATGCCCCAGGCTGACCTGTACAAAACGGACAGATGTTTTTGTTGGGACTATCGGGAGCGTATTCGTTGAGACAAGAGCAAAATAGCTTGGTGATGGTATTGAGCTGAACGTGGATTTCTAGCCCTATGATGGTGTGATAAGTAGTTTTGGACATAGTGTTGATTTAATTTGAAAGGTATGCTTGAATTATGTTTGAATATATCTAAATTATAGCTCAATATCTTATTTTTAGTCAAGTTTTGTTTGTTAGATTTTAGAAAAGTACACCACACTTTTTACTAAAAGTTCAAATTTTAACCATATCGGAAAGTTTATCTCACCACATACTAATGCCGCTTCTAGCTTGTATTTGTATAAAATCTGTTTTTTGGTTAATTCTTATTTTCTCGTTGGTGGCTTACTATTTGCAGTGGACATTATTTCTCCTATTTTTATTTTACTTGTAATGTCATATAAATATTGCTTAAGACTAGCATAAATACTGGCGAGTCCACTCAAAATTGACAATCCAGCCCGTGTCAATAATTGATTTGTAAAAAGTGGTTTGGTACGCCTGAAGTTTGGAATCATATAGTTCTGGGTAGCCTTTGTATTGCAAAATTTTGAGCATTGTGTTGTCAATTATAGTTTGGGCGACATCAAAATAATAACTATCACCCGTGGCAACAGCAAGATCTTTGAGTAAAATGCAAAATTCGGTTGACCAATGGCTCCAAATAGTTCGTCCCATATAGTCAGGGGCAAAAACCTTGAGGTACAACAAAGCTCCGTTTGGGTTGTGTTTGCTATAATACATTCCTAGTGGCGACATCAAAGAGCAATTATTGGCTGTGTCTATCAAAATCATATCTACAAAATTTTTGATGTAATTCAAATCTTCAATATTTTCAAACGACCAAAAACCAAGACTGTGTCCCACCAAAAAGTCTGCACAAACATTGTCTAGCAGTTCGGTTTGCTCGGTACAGTCGTGATAAATTATATTATTTCTAAAAAAATTACTTCTAATGGTAGCTTTCAAAACCTCTGGTTGTTGGTCTTGTTCCAGCTCTTCAAGGTCAATTATACCCATATCCAAAGCCAAGTTGATACTTTTCCAAACGCATATATTTTCATAAAAACTGCTTCGTCTCACAAGGCAGTCCCGAATACCAGATAACGACAAATTTTCATCCACAAGCCCTGTTAGTGGGTTGATAGTATTTGCTAGTTCAAGGGTTTTGGTTGCCAAAACTGATCGGTAATGACTCAAAATATGCTCAGCTTCGGTGGTGGCTAATTGCTGGGCAGTTAAATAATCTGTCTCCAAAATTGGTTTAAAATAATTATCTGGGTGAACTAAAAAGTCAATTGCCAACAATAAGCTAGGCAAAGTGTCGGCTGGGTCGGTGAAGATTTTTTGGGGTAAAAAGTGGTTCCTCCAAACAGGAATAATAGTAGTAGTCAGTGGGATATCCTTAAAAAATTCTAGGGCAAAAGAAATGGACTGAATATAACAAACCAGACGGTTGGAATAATCTTTGATATCAACACTAATGCTGGGCTCTAGGGCTTTGCGATAAAAAAAACCAAGATTGCGAGGGTAAAATGATGAGAAATGGTTACCCGCCACAATGTAAGGATTGTTGGTGTTAAATCGTTTTTTGACTATAGATCTATAAATTTTTTGGTAGGTAGGTTTGTGCATCAACTTTACTTTGTTGGCAAAAAGTGCATTAAAACCAATGAAGTACATATCTCGCGCCAAAGCTAACCGCCTCCAAATGCGAGGTAAAGGGTAGGGGGACAAAAAATATCGCTTGATGAGTTGATTGTTATCGTAGTGGTATTTGGTATATTTTCGGGCAATGGCACTGACCATCCTGTGGGGATTACTCACCATAAAATATCCAACAAAAGCCGTAATAATAGATAATATTATTTGTAAAGCACTTTTGTAATTGTTTTTGCTTTTAGATTTTTTGTTGTGGAACATCTTCACTTCTATACCTTGATTGTAATTTGATTGTAATTTGATTGTAACTTAACTATGGTTTAATTATTTTGTTAGGTAATCGTAATTCCAAAAAAGTGTCCAAATAGTTTGCTACATCATCTTCGTTGGATAAAGTAATTTTAGATTTTTTTTTGTTGATAATATCTTTATTTTCTAGTTGATTGGGGATGGCTTTAAGGTTAGTTTGTAGCATTAGTTTTGGGTCTTCTTCAGTCGTTGATCCAAGGTTTGCTTCTTTGGTTTTATCATTAAACTTGTCATCTGTTTTAGTCTTACTTTCTTGCAAATACACTCGAATTTGTTCACCTACTTTGATTCGGGTACTAGCAAAGTTTTGACGAGAAGCTTCAATGACCAGTATACCTTGACCAGAAATTTTGTCAAATAATGGTGGCAAAGTAGTGGCAATAAACGGATCCAAACTTTCGGTTTCTAGTCCTAATTTTATGGCAATTTGACCTCGTTTTAGATTCATCAGTTCATCTCCTGTGATTATTCCGCTAAATTCTCGGGCTACTTCATTGGCATCGGTTGCTCCAATCCTAAAGGCAACCATTGTTCCTACATTTCCAAAGATAGCATTTTTTACTTTGGTTGTACCGCTTTCTGACAATTGGGCAATATATTGGTGGGCAAGGATCAGATTGAGGCGATACTTTCTGGCTTCAGACAAAATTCCTGCAAAGCTATCGGTGGTAAAGTTTTGAAATTCATCAATGTACACAAAAAAATCTGTTCTCAAAGCCTCGGGAGTATCCACACGACTCATAGTCGCAATTTGAAGCTTGGAAATGAGTAAGGCCCCTAGTAAGTTACTATTTTCTTCACCTAGTTTACCTTTGGATAGATTGGCAATTAGGATTTTTTTGTTGTCCATAATATCGCGAAAATCAATGGTGCTTTTGTTTTGACCCAAGATGTTTCTTATGACTTCGCTAGAAAAAAACTGTCCAATTTTGTTGAGAATAGGCGAAACAGCTTCTTGGCGATATCTGTCGTTAAACTTGGCAAATTCCAAATTCCAAAAATTTTTGACTAAAGGGTCTGACAGTTTACTCACAATTTTTCGACGATATTTTTCATCGGTTAAGATTTTGATGACACCTAAAAGTGTGTTTCCCTCTGTTTCCAAAAGTGTCAAAAGCGTATTGCTAAGGATATATTCCATACGACTACTCCACATTCCTTGCCAAATTTTGTGAAAGACTGCAATAAGAGTACTGGTTATCAAAAATGGTTCTTCACCTCGCTGGGGTTCTAGGATATTGAGACCAATTGGAAAATCAATGTCGGCTGGGTTAAAGTAAATGACATCTTTGTGGCGGTGGGGTGGGATTCTGTCCAAAATATATTCGCTACTATCACCATGGGGGTCAATAAAACAAACTCCAAGCCCGTTATAAATATCTTGCAAAATCATATTGGTCAGTAAGGTAGTCTTGCCCATACCCGTCTTTCCCACTATGTAGGTATGTTTGCGGCGATCTTCCAAATTCATTCCAAAAACCGAAGACTTGAGAGTGTTAGGGCTGGTTGATTTTTTGTTTGGTTGGTCAGAATCGCCATTGGCTTGTGTGCCGATATAACATTCTTGTGTTGACATTGATTTAATTTTATTTTTGTGTTTAGTTTAAATGTTTGATGGAGGGATAAACCCTCGGCTACAATCTGTGTTCTAACTAATTATATTTTGAATTTAGACTCCGCAAAGATGCCTGATGTGGTTGGTGATAATTGAGGTGATTTCAAATTTTTTTTTGTTCAAATAATTATTATTAGCTGTGTGAAGGGTGTTCAAAATAGTTTCTCTTGGTTCAATTTCTGGATGTTTGAGGGCGGTCATTCCTGTATTGAGATAAGCACTAAAAATTGGTGATTGCAAGTACGAAGCCAAATATCCGCGTTTTAGCTGGGTGTCTGAGACTTTGTCAAACATTACATCTAGTCTTTTGAGAAATTTTTGGAGAGCTAAATCTTCTTGATCTTCCGTGCTGTTGATGAGGTGTGAGACATTGAGGGTTTGAAGTTGGCTTAGGCTAGTAAAATTGTCAGTTTTGTCAAAAATAGGAATAGACGCAAACTGTGGAGCTGTAGGAATTGGGCCACCGATAGCATTGGGCTGGGATAAAATGGATGGTGAAACAATTTTCTGGATTTTGGGTGGGTTAATCAGTTGGTTGATTTTACCAAGAAGACCTGTTTGCTTAGGCTTGGATTGTTGTGGGAACTTGAGTTTAACTAGCTGGATGAAAGTTAAAAGACTGTTGGTTTGATCG
>JAYWGE010000209.1:0-1574 GCA_043778455.1 bacterium | reverse complement strand
CTTGGTTGGCATCGTTGTTGATATCCATAAAGATATTTCCTTGGATACTTCCGTTGGTATATAGACCATCTTTACCAGCGTCAACTGTTTGACCTGCGGTTAGAGTTACTGTAGTTGGGTTGGATCCTGTTCCTGCGCCATTTTCTGTACTTGTTGAGATTAAGTAGCCAGTTGGGGCGATTACCTTGACGGTGTAAGTACCAGCAACGATAGGTTGAGAGTAAGTTCCATCTGGGTTGAGGGTAGGAGTAGCTACTACATTGCCATTTTGATCAATGATTTGAACGATTGTTCCAGCAGGAATAGGGTTTGTGGTAGAACCATTTGGTTCATTTCCATCTTGTTTTCCACTGGCATCATTGTCCAAATAAACTTTACCTGTCAATATCGCCATATTGTTGATAAGAGCATCAATATTTTTGATATTATCACCACTAGTGATTGTGATATCGTTGCTTTGGCTACTGATTAGAACAAAGTTATTGTCGGTTGTGATTGTAGCGGTTGGGTTACCAGATAGGATATAGGTGGCAGGGATATTGGTGATTTTGACATAGTAGTCTCCAGCCGATAAGTTGCCAAATGTATATTGTCCATTAGCTCCAACTGTGATTGGGGTACCAACAGCAAGACCTGTAGTTTTGTCATACAAGGTTACGGTTGCACCTGCAATTCCTGTTTCGTTAGCGTCAATAATTCCGTCTCCATTGAGATCAGCGATGACTGTTCCAGAAATACTAGCAGGAAGGTATAGACCATCTTTACCAGCAGATTTGGTTTCGCCTTCAGCTACGGTTAGTACTGTTGGGTTAGTTCCTGTTCCTGCTCCTGTATCTGTGGCAGGGGTAATTGTATAACCCGCTGGGGCATTTACAACTACAGAATAACTGCCAGAAGTAACAATTACTGAGTAAGTACCGTCGCTATTTAATGGGACTGTATAAGTTTTGGTTGGATCTGTTGTGTCTGTTAGGGTTACGGTTGTGCCTGTAGGAACAGGAGCTGTTTCGCTTGTGTTCATTGTTCCATTGCCATTGGTATCAATAAAGACTTGACCTGTAATGGTAGAAAGTGGAATGTGAGTTGCGGTTGTTAATGAGAAAATATTATTACCATAGTTTGTTTCTTGTCCGTGGGTAACATCATCTTTGATACTAATATTATTGGTTATAATGGTTAGATCTGGTGTGTCTTTGAGGACATAAACTGCAAATTTTAGAGTATTGATACTAACACCAGCGTTGAGATTTCCAACGGTATAAGTACAAATTGTACCTGCTACTGATTGGTTGGCACATGACCAGCCTGTGCTAGATTGAGCCAATACAAAAGTAGTGTTATTTGGGACGGTTTCGGTGATAGTTACACCTGTGGCGTCTTGGGTACCTTGGTTTTTGTAGTTAATTGTATAAATAATTGTGTCTTTTGGTCGGGCTTGGATGCCATCATCAGTTTTGGTTACAACTACATCTACAGTTTTGACAGGTGTTGTGTCGTTAGCTGAGTCTTTGTTATTATTTTTGTCTACTACACTAGCTGAGTTATTGAGTAAACCATCTGTGTTAGCGGCGCTG
>JAYWGE010000208.1:0-1577 GCA_043778455.1 bacterium | reverse complement strand
ACGCTATGATTGTCTCTGTCAAAGATTTTGGCAATACGATAGATATTGTTATTGATACAAACATTATGCACTTTCCTTGTTTTTGGGAGAAAAAATTTGATGTAGAAATAAAATCTAATTCCAAAAATCCCAATCAAGAACCCACCCAAGTCAATATTTACGGAAACTCTTGTATGCAAATTGACAAAATTCAAGAAGCCTATTTTTCTGGTTTCAAGCCAATAGTAGGAGATAGTGTGATAATTACCAAAGTTGGAGCATATTCTATCACCCAAGCTAGTAATTTTATCACCCAAATACCAAAAATTAAATGAAGTTAAAAAATTATGCCTGAAAAGTATATTTATCAAGAACCAACACCACCAAATTTATTAGAAGATCTAAAAAAACAAATGTATTCTTATGAAACTTTTGAACTATCTCAATCAGAAATACAAGAAATGGGTCAAATTTGGCAAAAGTTTGCTTCGCTTCCGCTGATTATAAAACAAGAATTAGCATTTCCATTAAGGGAGATTGGTTTTCAAAGATTGTCAAATAATTCTTTAGGTGATGAGTATAAAGAGTATTTTCATTATAATAGGCACATAGAAAATAATATTAGACTAATTGCCAAAAAATATGAAAAAGAATATCCAATTATTGGACAGTTTTTATCAGTAGCTAGGAGAATTTATGTTCAATGTGTTCGTAGTTTTAAGGATTTTTCCGACAAAATGGAGGTTGTTGGATATCCAGAAATTAAAAAAACTCTTTTCCCTGTAACTGATGGAAGAAAATATAAATATAAATATCCAGACTTTTATTTAAGATTTAATTGTTACAAAGAAACAAAAAACAATATTTTATTTAAAGGTCATTTTGATACAAATGTAGCTACACTGCAGGTTGGTGAAAGTAATTCTGGTCTTAGAATAGGCTCTAATGGATTAGGTTTACAGCCAGTTTTTAGTCAAGATGGGAAAGCCATTATTTTTATGGGTAGCAGTCAAAAAGAAGTTTTGAGAGATGGTTTAAAACCTGCTTTTCATGATGTTGTAAAAGATGGTAGTACAAACAAATCTTTAAGAAATGGTGATAGAAGATGGTCAATTGTAATGTTTGCAAATTCTGCAGAAATTTATGAAAGAAGGTCAAAAAATACTGAACTACAAATGGAAAAGGTAGAAATAAAATTATCATTAGAAAATACAGGAAGTGAAATTAGAAACTCTATAATTAAAGATCAAAATTTAACAAATGCTAAGGTGGACTGGAGCGTTATCAGTAATTGTAATTTCCAGACTACAAATTTATTTAATGCGGATTTTTGGAATACTGAATTTAATCAAAGTTCATTTAGCAATTGTAATTTAGAATTGGCTAATTTTGAAGACTGTGGAATTACAGGTATAACTTTCGCAGGATGTGATTTAAAAAGTACAAAGTTATCAAAAATTAATTTAAGCAATGTAGATTTTAGATCTAATAATTGTGAAGAATCATATTTCTACTTTTCTAATTTAAGTAATGCTAATTTTAAAAAAACCAATTGCAGAAAAGCTAATTTTGATTTGTCTAATTGTAGTGGTGTAGAT
>JAYWGE010000207.1:0-1584 GCA_043778455.1 bacterium | reverse complement strand
AACTTTGTGGTATACTTGTTCCCCACCCAACTTACACTAATTACTTTTCATTAAGTAGTAAATCTTTGTGTTCAAAGCAATTTTGTGTTTAAGTTTGTGAATGTTGATATGGGTTTGGGTATAATAAACCTCTTTCCTAATAAAATACCTATATTGATAAATATTATCACTAAATTTGCTCCTTATTAAGGGGTTGTTACGAAGTAACGGGGTTATTACTATAGTTGAAGTAACAGTAACCTTCCCCCAACAAGTTGGGTACTCCCTTAATAGGGGAGAATTAATTATTGTGCTGTTTGGTCTTTTAACTTGGAAGTTATTTTTATTTGGAAAGATGTCTAATAGTGCAATTTGGATAAGTGACAAGTATATTTGGTCAATAAGTTAAAATTTAACCACAAAACTGTACCTGATGGATTACCATTCAACAAAAGACTAAACCCAAATTGGTAACTAAACCAATATAGATACAAAAACACTTTTACGACATTTTATTGGTTGTTTAATTCCCAGTTTTTTGTTTGTACTCTTTGATAATGGGCAAAAAAACACTAGGGTTATGAATAAAAAGCACATCAGTTTCCCCTAGTTCAATTTTTTCAGTTCCACCAACCACTCCAACTCTTCTTTGTGTTAAAAAATATTTCAACAATTGATTTTTAATTGATTCAAACATAAGATCATCAGTAATTTTTAGACTTAACAAGTAATCATCCAATACCTGTGGAGTAACAACTGAAAACACATCAGTACCGTTGATATAATCATTAATTTCTTTTTTTTTAGCAGTACTTTGAACAACATCAGCAACCGTTAAAGAAGCTATTTCTCTTGTTTCTTGAACTTTGTTAATTTCTATAGCTTTATGCATTTGCTCTTCGCTCAAACTACAACCTGCATATGCAATACGCGCTGTCATAGTTAGTCCAAGCTCTTTGTTTATATCTCTTAAAAACCATTCGGCTGTTATTTGAGCTTCTAAAAAGTTTTCAAAATTGGATAAAGGAAAAATAAATCCATCTCCAGCAAAATATTCAGGTTTCATTTTGATACCAAACCGATCAATTAAATAATTAACAATTGTAGATACCACTAAAGCGACAAATTCTGGATCAAGTTTTTTGGCATCCGCTATATCAAAGCTAATCGCAGTTGTGTTTTTAGGTCTGTAAGGCTCAGGCTCAGAATTTGACAAATGAAGAAAATAAGGGTCTTGATCTCTAGTAAGATTTTTAAATTGTATACTGGCATTAGCACCTATTTCAACTTTGTTTTGATTATCTTTAACCCAAAAAAACTTACCATCTTTAGAAATAAAATTAAGAATATAGCTGTTTTTATCTGCTGTGATATATATTTTGACCTCACTAATTCTACCACTAAACAAATCAGACAAGCCAACAGTTTCATTTTGATTACCACCAAACTCAACAATATGTTTTTTTGTAGGGGATTTTTCACGAGCTGAATTAGGCTGGTCTAGACTTTGCTCCAAGTTCTGATTTAAATAATCTATTGTGTCTACACTAGCAACAATACTCTCAGCCGAAACAATGTTAGAACCAGCAAAACTATTCATTACGG
>JAYWGE010000206.1:0-15312 GCA_043778455.1 bacterium | reverse complement strand
AGTTAAAAATATATTTGTAGAACATGTTTGTAATCTGTTAAATTGTGATGTTTTCTGTTATTTAAGATACCAAGTACAGCTATCAACTTAGTTGCCACCCCCTGAACAAGGAAATATTTTTAGTTTATTTTGAGATTTGGTTGATAATGCAAACAGGTTTTATAATTAAATAAAAATTAATTTGCCAAAAAAAGAAAATAAGGGTATACTTAAAAAGTAACCAAAAATACGCTAAAATATAAAAAACCCAATAAAAATTAATTTGCCAAAAATAAACTCAAAAATTAAATTTATGTCCAAATATACCATCAAATTAGAACAACTTATTTCCTCCGAAACTTTTGGCGATGTTGCCATTGTTATTCAATATGACGCCCAAGGTCCAAAAATTATCTCCATTCAAGGCGACACTGTCTCGGAAGAATTAATTGACCAAACTCAGCACTTTCTCAATATCTACAACTTTCTTTTGACCAAAGGTATTTCAGCCGCTGAAGCATCCGAGCAACTAGTACCAAGATCTGAAACTGAACTAAAAAATTTCCTAGCCTTGATATTGAGCGAAGTGTCTACTGCCCCTGATAGGTTTCAAGACATAAAAGAAAGCGAAATCATCCACATAGACTCCGAAACACTCAAAGCATTAATGTAAATTTGATATAAATTTATAATTTAACCGTAAAATCTCCTCTACCCTATGGGGTGTTTTTTTGTATAAATTTAATGAATCAATAGACTTTTTTCCTAATAAATATTACCACTAAGTTTACCCCTTATTAAATCCAAATAACGAAACATCAAAACCCACTGTCATCCTGAATTTGTTTCAGGATCTAATACACAAAATAAAAACATAATTTAGGCTTCTTTAATAAGGGGTTTGAAAAAAGTTTTTTAAAACTATCTCTTGCCAAAAAATTAAAAATTGTATATACTTTAAATTGTAAAATTAACTCAAAAAATATGTCATACAAACACCTCAAAGCCAAAAAAATCATAGAACACCTAACTGCAATCCTGTCGGGTATTCGCACAGGTAGAGCTAACTCTAGTGTCCTAGAACCGATTTCGGTAGAATATTATGGCTCCAAAATGCAAATTAAAGAACTGTCAACAATCACCCTACCAGAACCTGCTCAGATTCTAATTACGCCATTTGATAAAGGTGCCATCCGAGCTATTTGCGACGCGATTAATAAGTCCAACTTGGGGGTAAATCCTATTGATGACGGTGTAGGAATCAGATTAAACTTTCCACCACTGACAGAGGAGACTAGAAAAAAACTAGCCAAAAGCGTATCTGTATTTATTGAAGAAACCAAAATTATGGTCAGAAATAGTCGCCAAGATATTCTCAAAACTTGGAAAAGACAAAAAGATGACTCACTTCTCTCTGAAGATGAACTCAAAAAATTGGAAACCGAGCTACAAAAGGAAGTTACTGACCTGAACAAAGAATTGGAAAGTATAGGTAAATCTAAAGAAAACGAGCTAATGAAAATGTAAAATAAAACCTACAAACAATCAGAATAATTATCAAGCCTCCCAAATAGGAGGTATTTTTTAGTGTGTTTTTTAGTCTTTTTAAAGAATTGGTCGGCTGGTGGTTAGTTTATTATTCAAGCTTTTACCCAAGCTTAGGCTATTTGCCAAATTACCCTTAAATTGGTTGTGTCTATTTCTCCAGCTAATCATTTTATTATTAAACTCCCGAAATTCGTATTGGTGAAAAATATTGTACAAATTATGGTTGATAAAAATTATTAAAGATATATTGACAAAATAAAAACCAAGAATAACAAAACTGGACAAAAAAGAACTTGGATTTGAAACTCTAAATAATATTCCTTGTAGAGCCAAAATGTAGAGCCAAATAGTCAAAACAACACCAATTCCATTGATAAAATACACAAATTTTTGCTGATTTTTATTGGCTAACTTAGTATAAATGGCATAGTACAAACCTGCTCCACCGAGTACAAAATTGGCTAGGCTGTGTTTATTGAACTTAACAAAACTTTGAAAAATTATTGACACCAGAATATATGGAAACACAAAAACCAAAGAGTTACCTCCCTCAATCTTGGTATTAAAACACAAAATCATAACCGCCATAACCACAATAGAAATCAACAACCAAGTTAAAAAACTAATTTTGTTGAGCCGAAAATTAACCTGATTTTGATTAAGGTAATTGATTATATTGCTAGAACACTGACCAAAACACAAACAAAGTGGCAATTTGTAGTATTTAAAATTAGATTTGTCAAAGTTATCTTCCAAAATAGCTTTATCAAAAATAGAATTGTGTATCTCTGGTTTATTATTTAGCGCTTTATTGCCTGTGAAGTTTTTGTTTGAACTAATATCAAAATTGGTGTTGGATCTGTTATAAACTTGATCTTCCAAAAAACTACTATATCCCCTAAAAACTATTGATTTATTTTCACCACTGGTGGTCGTATTGCATTTGACTTGATGATAAAAACCAATATATGGTACAGTTTCCATTAGATAATTTGGGTGCAATTCAACGTGAGTATCAATAACCAAGTTGTACTGAGTCGAGGACTTTTTAATATAGCTGTAAAGATTTTCCTCTCGATTATTTTCCAAATTGTTTTCAATATTATTCTCCAAATGGTTATTTTTTGCAACACTGAAAAGATCTATATATTCAAAATTAAAAATATTGCAGATAGTCCAAAGCTTAGTATTGCTAGTTTGATCCAAAAAAACTACTTTATAATTTTTGTATTTGAGATTGGACACAGTGAGTAAACACCGCCTAACAATATCAAGATCGTCCGTGCAATTATTAATAAAAATGGTTACATTGTGTTGATCGTTGTAATCCCAGTGAGAATAAACAAAAGCGTCGTGATTAGTGAGGCTAAATTTTTGTTGTTGTAAAGTTGTTTGTAAAATATTCCAGTTTGTTTGACCTAATTTAAATATTAGACCAGCAAAAGCGATGCCAAAAAATACCAAATACCACCAACTTAAACTCAAAAACTGCACTACCCCAAAAACTGCACTACCCAAGCTAAGAAGATGTAAAACAGCAAAAAATTTGATCAGATTTAAATTGTATTTAGGATTAGATCTCGTATATTCGTACTTTTTCTTATCCCAAAAAACAGAACCAAAAACAGGTTTGGTGTGAACAAACTTATTCAAATTAGCTTTGGTTTGAGAGTTTAATTGTGGGTTTAAAATAGCCATTAACTTAATTATAGCACAGATTTTGGGTTTTGTCAAAATTAGATTTACATTATTAATAGTTTATTAATTTTAGTTTAATTTGACTTCGTATAACTAGTATTTTTATGTAATATAGCCAAATACAACAGGAACTAGACAAATTACTTTTCAACAAACCGAACAAGTAAGCTTGTTTTCAAACTAATTCTGTGTCTAGTTTGTCCTGTTTATTATGGGTTTAACTATATAATTACTTGTTTGACAAAAGAGGAAAAATAGAGTATCTTTAAGAGGTATGACCATTAAAACATCAGAAATCAGAAATCAGAAATCAGAAATAGAGAGAATGGATATTGAAGATATTAAGATGTTGGAAAAATTTATATCTCTTTTTTTAGCCGTCTATTATTCAATCTTAAAAGCCAAAGACCCTGGAAGTATAGAATTGGCGTATAAAGTCTCTAAAAATATCACTAAACTTACACCTAAATCAATATTTGAACAACAATCTGAATGGTTAAACTCTGTGGTAGATAATGCTAATATTCCAGAAAAATTGAATAAACCAGGTCGCACAATAGAAGAGGAGATGACTTTAATTTTTGGAGAAACAAAACCACTTGAACCATTGACATCAGTTGACAAGCCTATGTCCAGTAAAATAGCAAAATTTCACACTTTTATCAGATGCAATCATGATTATTTACATACAATTTTAGGAGTTGGCACAAGTCAATTGGAAGAGGTTATTGTTCATTTAGTTATGACTGAAACAATGCCATCTCCAATATCAGCACACCTAATAGGAGTCGCTCCAAGATATCTATACAAAATTCTAAGTCCACTTAATAAGTCGTATGAACAAAAAAGTATTTTTTTTAAGATGGCTAGACAAATTGCCAAAAAAATAGCGTCTGGAATAAATAATTCTAAAACCAATGTTACCCAAGTAGATTTTGCAAATACACAATGGAGAAAATGCAACCTAGAAGAAAGTCGTAAATATTTTGGAATAACACCTGAGTTACAAGAACAAATTAAAAATTTTATTAATCTTGCAAAAAAACAAGATGGTTTTATTTAGCTTTATACCCAAACCCATATCAACTTTCACAAACTTGCATACAAAATTGCTTTGAAAGTAAGGATTTACTACTTAATGAAAAACAATTAATGCAAGTTGGAAGTGGCATTGGTATAATTTATTTAAACCCCCATACCAATAATATGCTCATTGATTTTGACAGGTTCTTTACTTTGACTTGGAATGTTGAAAACAACAGAAACATCTTCAGCATCCAAAAGACAATCACGATGTGACCACGGGCCATACGCCGACCGTCTGACCAAATAACGGTAAAGACTTTTACGACGCCATCTGTTTTCGTTAGGATAAAAAAACCGATTATAACTATCAGATAAATACGGCTCCAACAATAAAGGTGGAAATACAAAAGTATCATACAACCAATCTTGGTTAGGGATATTATTTTTTCCTGTGTGGTTGTAATAAGTTTGATTAGTTGCAGTCAAATATTTTTTTTCCACTGTTCCACCATAAAATATTCTAATCGCCTTATCCAAAACTTGTTCTACCCTAACATAATCCTGATTACTACAAAATCCTACAACTTTAATATTACTACTAAACAGTTTATTGGTATTTTTATTCAAGCGATGTTCTATTTTTTGAAGGCTCTCTTTTTCCATCATTGGCAAGAGTATCCCAAAAGCTCCTGACTGTTTTTTTGTACCTTTTTTGGGGGTAAACCGCTCAAATAAATTTTGCCGATATTGATTAAACTCTTTCACCATCAAGTCGTAGCTCCTGCCACTATTAAAAATAAAAATAAACTGAATAACTATTTTTGAATTAGGAAGAGTATCTCGGCAATACCTAAGAAAATTATCACCCGCCATTATCACAGGATCAGTAAAAATATTTGGGGGAAAAGGATAAATACTAGATTTAGTAGTCGCCAAATTTGTACCTGACATAGTCTCATAGCCCATAAAACCACGATCTTCTTTAAAGGTTTTTGGAGCACTTTGGTACGGATCTATAGCTTCAACCAAACTCAATTCTGGGAAATATTTTTCTAACAAAGTTCTTAGTACAAAAGATCTACTAAAAGCAATACTTACAAAACACTCAATTTTTCCATTTTCTGCAACACAGTCAAAACAAACACTTTGATAACCCTTACCGTAATTTAATACTGATTCCCAAGTAACATTTTCGCTATAAAAACCATCGTACATATCCTTCATAAAATTTTTCATAACCTTTGTGTCGTAGTTATAATTATCTGGAATTATTATTTTGTAGGTAACTTTTTCATTGGCAGGAATTTTGTACCACAGCATAATCTGAGTTTGAAAAATAAAATAAATCCAATATTCTAGCAATTTTATATTCAAATTATAACTACCACCAAGTAACATAACCACCGCTATCCAATTTATTAACTTTAAGCCAAAATAAGACTTGTAGCCCATTCCAAATAATCCAAAACCACTAAAACCAAACCAAAAAATAGAAATTATGAATAAAATCAGTGGCAACCAACTCAAAAAAAATGTCCACCAAAAATAGCTGACCATATATTTGCCCCAATGAAAAGGTTTGCGTTTTGGATATTGTGCCATTTGAGTTAAATTTTTGTTGTTAAATTTTTGTTTTGTTTGTCTTAGAATATAAATTAATAACTAACTGGGAAACTGGAAGCAACCTGTAATAGAATTTAGATCTACCAAAAAAGTGTTACCACCCCAAGGTGCCATTACATCTCGTTTTAACAAAGTTCTATATAACTGCAATCGGCGGTGTTTATTCTCATTGGGAAAGTAAAAATTATTATAAAAAGGAGCAATATATGGCTCTGTTGCTAGGTTTGGGAAATAAAAATTATCGTACAAATGGGCAGTTTCAGGTTGAGTAATATTTTGAAAATTGGTTTTGTGATTAAAATAACTTTGGTTAGTTGCCGTCAAATATTTTTTTTCTAGGGAGCTTTGGGATTCAGATGGTGTGTCAAAAATAGTCCTAAAAGCCTTATCCAAAAAATCATCACTTTGATCTCGTGCCAGTTTTAAATCGTCACTGTTATAACTATAACTGAGTGGATTATGAATTGCCATTACTCGCAAACTGCAATGCCACCACACTGTTCTAAGTCTGTTAAACATAATATTAAGCCTGTCTTGTTCGGCTTGGGGAAAAACTGTGTGAAACATTTCTTCATTAAGGTTGCTGGGATCTTTAGTTTTATCGAGAGTTTCCATAAGTTTTTTGGCACCATATTTTACAAATAATTCTTGCAATAACACATCAAATTCATCGTGATATTTTTGATAATCAGTCCTATCATCAAATCTAAAATTATACTGAACAATATACTTTACATCTTCTGTGGCTGAGTTATCATTAAAATTAGTATTTGAATTTGAGTTATTTTTGATATATTGCAACAGGTTATTAATCTGTTTTTTGTTATTGGTAAGATGCTCAAGAGGGGCGGGAGAAATAAGGTTGGAATATTTTGGGGCTACCGAAAAACCCGCAATATTATTATTTATATTTTGATTGCCATTTTGAAAAAAATCACTCTTAAAAGGATCTTTAGCTGGGCTTAGTTTGATTTCTGGAAATACTATTTTGAAGGCTTCTAGGATTTTGATTGCCATTTTTTTGGGGAAAGTTATGTAACTTGTTATTTGTCCATTTTCAACGATGTAGTCAAAAGACAGATTGTGGAACCATTTGCCTTCGTTGTAGGCCGTGTTAATGTTAATGTTACTAGCCCGAAAAATATTAAAGAAAAAAGCAAATAAAATTTTAATTTTGTGATTGGTATAATCGTAATTAGGAGGAATGGTGAGCTTGAAAGTCATTTTTTGATGCTCAGGCTTGGACATATATTTGTCTTGCTGAAAATTGATAAAAGAGTGATCCCAATATTCCCATAATTTGAGATTGAGAACAAACTGACCTCCAGTCAAAATAACCATACTCATCCAAAACCTAAAATCTAATTTGAAACCTAAGCTTGGGCTGATATTCATACTCCATTTCCAACCGCTTGAAGAAATACTCAAAAATCCCAGTTTACCAAAAAAACTACCTACAAAATACCAACTTCCGACCAGCAATATTAAGGCAATTAGTAATTGCAAAAACAGAAATACTAATCCATACCTTATAAACGGTAGGCTATTTTGAGTTTGTTTAATTTGTTCATAGTTCATCAATTAAAATTTAATAGCGAGTAACATAAAACTTGTTTATAGCTAAACCCAGTTTAAAATAGACAATGTAAATATTAACTAAGTTTATAGAGATTTACAGTAACTGCCATCTTGAGCAAAGCGAAAGATCTCCTCAAGAGTCATAATAATTAGCTTTGATAACTATATAGTTTGGAGTGGATTTAGCTATATTGCTTTTCTCCTCGTCTTTGGGAGAGGCTGAGTGAGGGTTTTTTGTGATTTAAACTCTATAAGGTACCATCCCTCGCTTTGCCAGTACTCCCTAATAGGGAGATAGGGGGATATTCTTAGTTTATTTTATGGTTGTAAGAATAAGAAGAATATATTTTTAAAGTTTTAGTTTTTATGTCTGCCAAATAGGAGTATAAATGGGGTTTTGATAATAATCCAAATATCTAACCAAAATGACCAATGCTCAATATACCAACAATCTAGCTCTACTTCTTGGTCAAACTTGAGATCGCTTCGCCCGTTAATCTGTGCCATACCCGTAATTCCAGGCTTGATATTGAGAACTTTGTAGTGGTCATTGTTGTATTTGGCAACTTCACGAGGCTGGTGAGGTCTTGGGCCAACGACCGACATATTCCCCAAAAGTACATTGACAAACTGAGGCAATTCATCCAAACTAGTTTTTTCAATAAATCTACCCACAGCGGTATTGCGAGGATCGTTTTGGATTTTGTACAGCACTCCGTCATTTCGCATATCTTTTTGCTCAATTAATTTTTGCTCGTATTCCAAGCTGGTCGTGTCAGTATCTTTGCCCAAACCTGTACAAAACTGATATTGCAGCCGTCTAAATTTCCACAGTTTAAAAGTCTTACCATTTGGACCAACCCGATCTGAAAAATATAAAACTGGAGCTTGGTCTTGCCAATAAATAGCCACAGCTATAACCAAAAACACAGGGCTAAAAACCACCAAAAACGCACAGGCAAAAACTATGTCAAATAACCGTTTGAGTAGCACTCTCCAACCATCAATATTACTGTGCAAGACTTCCAAAAATAACTTACCGTTGACCCGCCTTGGGTGAAGATCAAAAAATTGAAACCGACCAAAACCCTGAGGAGCAAATACAAAATTAACCTTATACCTTTCGGAATACCACGCCAACTTGCCCTCCAAAACACTGCTATGTTCACCAAACATGTATATTTCATCTACTTCTTTATTGATTATCTTGAGCTTGAGCTGATTCATAGTCTCAAAATTGAGAACAGGGTAACTAAAAATTTGGTCAATATGGGTTTGTTTTTGAAAATACTTGAGCATTTCCGAGTTGTCTTCGCCAATAATTGAAATTTTAATCTTGCCAACCCCATAACTTTGAAGAACCTTGGAAAATGTCCAAAACAAACTTCGTCCAAGCAACACAAAAAATACACCCACAAAACCAATGCTAAACAAAATAAAACGGCTAATTGGAACACCTCTTGGGAAAATGTCAGTATTAAACTCAAAGAAGAAGAAGAATGAAATAAGTGCAAAAACGACCAAAAATATACCCACCGCCACATCCAAAAATTGGTTAAAAGCTGTTTTTTTACGGTTGATTTCGTACACTCCAATACAGGAATAAACCAACGAAACAGCAAGGCTAAAATAAATCCCAAACCAAAAATATTCCCAGCTTGTCAGTCGCTGAATGGTTTCTTCAAATCTGTTATTAAAGATCTTAAACCGAAACAGATACAACAAGCCAATACTAAAATTTACAAATAGGAAATCCACCACAAACTGTAGGGCGGTTTTGTAGATTTTGAGCGTTCGGGTAAGCGGTAGCATATTAGTATAATACCACAGAATTATTAGTTTTGTCAATAGGGAAAAAAACCAAAATTGACACCAAAATATACAAACTAACATTGACCATCACAATAGATCCGCCCGTGGCAATATCCAAATAATACGACCCAATGATGCCAACCCAAATAGAAATAACCCCAAATATGGATGCCAAAACCATAGTTCCCAAAAACCCTTTTTTGAGCTTGAGGCTAGTCAGCACAGGAATAATCATCAGGCTGGACACCAACAAAACCCCAATAATTGGAATACTAACCGATACGACGAGCGATGCCAAAACCATAAATATCCTGTTGATACCATCTACTCCAACTCCACTAGCAAGAGCCATTTCTTCATCAAAAGCCATCTGAAATAATTTTTTGTAATGACAGATCACAACGCTCAAAACTAAAATAGAAATAACCAAAGTAAGCCAAATATCATTTTGAGTAACAGTGTTGATACTCCCAAACAGATAATTGTTGATATTGATACCTAGATTTTTGTTGAGACTAATGAGAATAGTAGATAGACCAAGCCCACCCATCATAAACAAGACCAAAATGGAATCATTAAAGTTTTTTTGATTTTTGCGAATGGTTTCTATACTCAGTGCAGTGGCAATAGCAGTAATAATAGCTGTAAATACAGGGTTTAGTTTGAATATCAACCCAAGAACTATGCCCAAAAGTGAAGTGTGAGCGATAGTATCAGCAAAAGCTGAAAAATTTTTGACCACCAAAAATGTACCAATAACAGGGGCAACGATGGCGATAACCGAGCCGACCAACAAGGCATTGATGATAAATTGGTATTGAAATATATCTAACATTGAGTGAATTTGGTGAATTTGAGGTTTTTAGTGAGAATGTCCAATATGATGAGTGAGATTGTGGGCAAAATGTTTGGCTTGGGTGTCTTTTTGGATGGTTTTATCTACCAAAATTAGTCGCTTGGCGTTGCTGAGAATCTCGTGCGAATCGTGAGAAATGATTATAATTCCAATTTTTTTGTCGTGATTTAATTCTTGCAAAAGTTTCCAAAATTTAACCTTGTAGTGAGGGTCTATTCCTGTGGTTGGTTCATCCAAAATCAAAAAATCAGGCTCACGGATCAAACTCTTGGCAATAAAAACTTTTTGGCGTTCTCCTCCTGACAATTCACACAATAACCTATTTTGGAGGTGAGTTATCTCGCACAACCCAAGCAAATAATCGTATTTTGATTTATCAAATTTTTGGAATGAGTTGATCAAAAGCTCACTTACTTTGGCAGGAAAGTCTTGCCCAGAAGTGGTTAGTCGCTGGGGAATATACCCAAATTTGAGACCCTTTGCGATGGTAATTGCCGATGGTAATTTTTTGGAACTTAATTGTTTTGACTCACTCAAAATACCCAAAATTAGCTTGATTAGTGTGGTTTTACCGCCACCATTTGGGCCAACAATACCTAGATACTCCCCTACCCCAATGTCCAGATTAATCTTATGTAAAACCAAGTTGAACTCGTATTGATAAGAGAGATTGTGGATACAAATTACAGGAATTGAGACAGGAATTGAGGGTGTTGTTGACATTTTGGTGAGTCTAGTTTATTTTGATTTAACTGCGCTCTTTCTATTAAAGTAACGGTGTGTAGTGGGTTGAGGTTATTTTCTAATTATATTTGAATTATAGCTAGTTGTGAAACTATTGTCAAACCATCACTAAAATAAGAAATAAAAAAATGCTTTTTGAAATTACTTAAATTACTTTTTAATTAATGTTTTAACCTTTTAATTCCTTCAACAAATTAATTATAGCCAACAATTCCTCATTTGGTATATCCAGTATGGATTTTATTTTATTTACACCTTTGAGTGCGTTAGCAATTCTATCAAAAATTTTAGGATCAGGAATAACTGAGGACAAACTAGTCTTTAGCGAATAAAAAGCTTTAAAAAAAGTACTTAGCAATTTAATGTGGGGTTTATCTAGTATCTCTTTATCCCAAGGGTCTATAAAACCAAAACCATTACTGGGTTCATAATAAATATTGTCGCCATAATATCCAACATCGCCTCACCACCCAAATCAACTGTAAACTGAATAAAATCTATAAATAACTGAATTACTTGGTCATCGGTAACTTTCTCTAAAACTATTTTTTGTTCTTGTTTTGGTAGTTTTTTGTAAAATATTCCATTTACTTTTTCTATCAACCAGCATTGTTCTTTGGTTTGTGTATCGCAGTAAGCCAAGATTTTTGGTAATTTAACTTTTGAACGATCGCAAGATCGCATATATTCTTGTGTTTGGAGATATCATCAGGTTGTAATTGTATTTTGTAGCCCATCAAAAAACGACCAACAGAAAACTCCCTAAATTTTAACAAAATATAACCTTTTATTTTCTTGGAGTCAAAAGCATCCTTAAATGTGCCTCTACCAATATGATTAACAAACTGGTCATGAAAATTTGGTTCTTGGCTTGGTAAAAGGTAAATATTAGGTTTTTCCATAGTTTTATTTTTGGTAGTGATTAGTGATTATATTTGAATTATATCTAATTGTGGAGATATTGTCAAATTAACTAAAAAATCTAACTTACTTTTTGTAAAAAACCAAAATTCACAATAAATCTTTTACCAAATGTTACCAAATGTTCAAATATAGCCATAGCGAAGGCATTTATTGTCCCATAAAATACTAAACTTAAATTCCCTCAAAGGACATTATGAGTAAACTTAAACTACCGCAAAACTCCTCCGAGCTGGAAGAAATAGATTTTATTTGGTTATAAATTACAAAGGATAACCACCCCGCAGAGTGATTTTAAAGGTGCTATTGTTTCGTGATATTTACAATACCATTACTCACATTAGAGCTTCACAATAGACTGATCCTAATATAATTATAGATTATTTTTTAGATTTTGTCTAGTTTACACTTCTCCAAAAAGTTATTGTATCTGATAAAGACTTATGAAATATCTGGTAGAAATCATGCATTTTATTTTTCATAAAAATTTCACCCTGTTCTCCAAATTGCTTTAGATCTTTTTCTTTAAAACCTTTTATATTTTCTTGTAATTTAACTATTTCTTCTTCTATATTTTGACCATTGTTTAGTCTAAACTTAATATTAGTTTCAGCTAATTCTAGTAATTTGGATATATTTGGCTTGTACCCCCCCCATTGGATAAATTAGATATAAAGAAGCCTAAAAAAACTAATTTGTAAGAATCATGGATTTGTTCTCCTGAACCTGATATTAGATTTGGGTTATTCTCCATTGCACTGTTTTCTAAAAATAACAATTTTGTAATTCTATTGAAACATGCTTGAACAGTTTTTTTAGTTTGTTTTTCACTATATCTAAGCGATATGAAAAAGGCATCAAGACATGTCTGCACAGGCAAACCAGCTCTTAGGCTTTCTCTATTATCAAGATGGGCAAGAGTGTGTAGAGTTAAATTAGTGTGAATTTCGTGATTTTGTCTATTGTTTGGATCTGTGCCAAAATAAGTATTTGGTTTATCTTTATCAGCTTTAATAAGAGATTTATTTACAGGTCTCAAATCTATAAAACCTGTTTCTGTTGGCAATTCTGTAGCTTTGAATAGATTTTTAAATATTTTATATTGTGTCATACTTTTTAAGTTTATCATATCTATAAGATATAGTCAATAGCAATTTTTCCTACTGACAAGCCTCACACTCGGGATCGGTCATATCGCAAACCGCACCGCTTGGTAGGATTTTCATAACATCTTTGTCTTGAACCGTTTCTACGCCGACCTTACTGGCTTGAGATCCTGATCGTGAGTGAAGATAATAAGTGGTTTTGAGACCTGCTTTCCAGCATTCTATATACATTCGCTCTGCGTCTTTGCCGTTGGTGGTGTTGATCCACTGATTAAACGATATTCCCATATCAATCCATTTTTGACGCCTAGCATTAGCACCAATGAGCCACTTTGGGTGGATTTCCCACGCAGTCTTAAAGTTGTTTCGAATTTCTAGTGGGATTATTTCAATGTTTTGGACAGAGCCGTTGGCGTTTCGGATTTGATTGATTACACTGTCGTTCCAAAGCCCAGCGTTTTCTAGGGCGTCCACCAATTCTTCGTTGATCATAGTATATTTTCCTGTCATTCCAACCTCCGTAAAAATGTTATTGTCCCACGGCTCCACAGAAGGCGAAACCCCTGCAATGTAGCTGATAGTTCGGGTTGGAGCAATTGCCATCACTTGGGAGTTACGAAGACCAGCGTTCATCACTTTTTGTTTGAGAATATCCCAGTTCATCATCCTTGGATTGTCTAGTGGAGTGCTAGTTGGAATGCCTCGCTCAGTAATAGACCGTGCAAAATTGTCAATTGGGAAGATACCTTTAGACCAGTCAGAGCCTTGGAATGTGGAATATTGACCTTTTTCGGTGGCAAGGTTGGAGCTTTCATCTAGGGCGATGTAATTGATATATTCAAATAACCAGTCGTTGAGTTCTAAGGATTCTTGACCTTCAAATGGCAAGTTTAGTTTTTGTAATAATGTCTGTAATCCCATCAAACCAAGCCCTACAGGTCGGTGCCGTGTGTTAGCATTTTTGGCTTCATTGGTCGTATAAAAATTGATGTCAATAACATTGTCCAGCATTCGGATAGCGGTTCGGATGGTTCGCTCCAGTTTCGTCCAGTCTAAACTATCGGTAATACTGTTGATGCTTGGGTGATCGTAGCCACTACTCACAGGTTTTGGCAAAATAAAATTGGCAATATTGATACTGGCGAGGTTACAGACAGCCGTTTCATCTTGGGAAGTTGGCAATAGAATCTCTGTATTTTTGGTAATCATACCATTAACAGTCCAAGCGTGAGTATCGCTGTCAACAGTCAAACAATAGGCGTCTTCATTGGGCAAATCGGTGAGGTTGGTAAAACTTGCATACATTTTTTGTACATAACCTTCTTTTTGGATATTAGCCTTAAATTTATTTACACTTTCGCTGTTTCTACTTTCAGTTAATTTGATTATACTTTCAGCAATTTGGCAACCTTTGATAGATGTAATCAAAAGTCTATAAAGTGGCTGGGAAGTGTACATAGCATTACCACCTTTTCCATCTGGCATTGGGTGAGACTCAATATCTCGCATTTTGTTGATAGAGGTTTTTACTCCAAAGTTTGCCCAAATGATTTGAATATCTCTAATTAACTGTAAATTAATGGAGGCAAAAGCAATAGTTGTAACTTCTCCACCAGATGTAATCGTAGCATCGGCTTGATAAATACCTTGCAAATACGAACTAACTGTTTGTTTGTCTCCTTTCCAAATTAGTTGCGGAATAGATAGTTTGGTGTTTTTGTTAAAATTATGTTCTTCTAAAATTCTACCTAGTGGAGCTGACATTAACCTAGCTCGGCTGTGTTTTTCTGATATAGAAAATGTGGGAGTAGATGTTGAAGTAGTATTGTAATCAACTGAAGATTGTGCTAATAATTGCGCTACTTTTTGCTCAATAGTAGGAATTTTATCAAACTCTTTTTCCCATAAATCAATACAAACACTATGTTCTGAAAATGTACCATCTCCTGCTACAAGACCCATAATATATGCCAAATCAGGATTATGATCACTACCAAAAAGACCTTCTTGTTGTTGAATTAACAGCTTATCTCCTTCTTTTAGATCTTGAGCTTCTACCCACCCAATATCTTTGACCCAAACTTTGTGATCTGGAGTTACTTTGTGAGTATAGCCTTGTTTGGTGTTGATTTGCACAATTGGGGCATTAGGTCTGGGTAGCAACATTTGAGAGGCATCATTGATACCGTCCAGTCCAATAATTTTATTTTGTCCGCCCAATTTGTATAATTCACCAACAGTTAGCATACCCCTATCAGTCACTACCCTTTGATCTGATGTAATACAACAAAGGTTACTGTTATTGACAACGCCAACATGTTTTTGAGGATTCATAACATTGGATGGATCTTTAAAAGTAATCCAAGGATGACCAAAACCTTTGCCAAGAAGCGATGTCAACATTTCCTCCCAAAGTTTTCT
>JAYWGE010000205.1:0-1602 GCA_043778455.1 bacterium | reverse complement strand
AAAAAACCTGGGCCTTTTTCTGGATTTGTTGTTGAGCTTGTCGAAATAGTTGGTTCAGCGTTTCGTTCAGGTTCTAACTTAGGTTCTGATCCAAGATTTGATTTAATTTTTAATTCTCTCTCAAACTTTTGGCTAATTTGATCCGTTAGCTGGATTGTCAAACTCTTAGTAAGCTCACCTGTCAATTGTTCTGTTAGTTGCTCTGTCAATTCTAACCTCAAGCCAGACTCTATTTGGTCTTTAATCTGAGTTTTGATAGCCAGTTTGTCTTTGTCTGTTTGGGCTTCAATTATCTTGTTTGCCTTGAGTTTAGCAGATTGTTGCCACCTACGAATACGCGACATAGACTTGTCCAGCACCGAGTAAGTATATTCGTTTTCTATTTGGTCAATTTGTTGCCAGTCTAAGTTGGAATTACTTTCGTCCCAGTCCTTAACTCTGATTTGGTAGATAATATTTAGGATTTTTTCATCAACTGAACTACTGTCTATGTTAATATTAGAAATTTCCAAAAACTCTGTATTAAGTAAATATTGGTCAAGTAAAACTTGGGATAAAGTTTTTTCTGGGTCAAGATCCAAGTTATAATCAGCAGTTGGAAGCTGGGAATCTGTGTTTTTTTGCACCAAGACATGCTGACCATCAGAAGATAAAATAACAGCTTGAAGTTTGATAGGAATATAGGTTTTTTGGATTACTTTTTCAATTACGGTATTAGTGATGATCTCTGGCTTAAAATCTTGCTTGGTTTTATCGATAGCTTCCTCAGTTACAGCTTTGATCACATCTTTGATGTCGCACTCAATTAACTCTGACTCTTTACAAATTATTTGATCTTGGTGTTTTAGTGTTATTTGATAGTGGTTGTCATCCAAATCAATATCTGCAATCTGAAAATATTGTCCAAACAAAGGTGATTGTTCATTGATAACCCTAACAATGTCTCCAATACCAAAATTGGTCAAACTTGGTAAAAAACTAGATTTATTAAAGTTACTCGGATTGTTGATTTGGCTTGTTGCTAGACTGGAAATCTCAGCAGGAGCACCTTGTCTATTATTAATATTGGGTTTGTCTAATTTGTCAAAATCGTCCAAATGTGACTCTTGTGCTTTGATGGTTATATCAGGTTTAAAGTCAGTTTTTAGGTCTACTTTAGGTGTAAACCAGCTGGTTAATTTGTTTTGAAGAGTGGTGAGTGGATGAGGGTTTGGTTCAGAAGCTGTTTCTTCTTTGATATTTTTATTACGATTTTCTTTTTCGTATTCGCTAACATAGATATATTTAGTATCTTGAATGGTTTGGATATCTGGAATATTTTGCTCAACTTTTGAGGCAGTTTGATTATTAGTTTGATACCAATTTCTGTGTTATTTGTCTTAATTTGGTTGTTTATTGAATTTAAATTTGACAAAGCTGGTTCTAACACTGAACTTGAAATATTTGGATTTAAAATAGTATTTAGGTTTTTATTCTCAACTTGGACATCAACTTTTGTACTAGCCACAGCCTCAACTCTTGCCACACTCTCATCTCGGTCACTCCAAATTTGCCATTCCAGCTCGGATGGATAAAGCATTATATTACTATTTCGCCGTGGAA
>JAYWGE010000204.1:0-4443 GCA_043778455.1 bacterium | reverse complement strand
GCTAACTAGCCCCTTAGCATCTTTGATTATTTTGGCTGCCTCTATAGGCAATTGCTGTGCCAAATATAGCTCTAATTCTTCTATTTGCATGTTTATTTCGTGCATTTCTTCCAAGTCCAAATCAGAGAGGTTAATTTTATCTTCCAGTTCGGTGATTGTTCTCATTGCTTCGTCTACGGTTTGGACGCCAAAGTCTGTATAAAGATTACTTTTATATTCATCCTGAATGTTGTTATTAGACATATTTTAGGGTTTAATTTTAGGTATATTTTATTATTATTTTTGTATTTTACTTATTTACTTCACATTTATAGTTATACATTAATTAGTAAGTTTTGTCAAGTCAAAATTCTGATTTTTATTTATTTATTGTTGATATTTGTGATATAAATCTAATTAAAAATTCTCTAAAAACATGTGTTTTTTTAAACATAAAAGCGATTACAAAATACATTTGACAAAACATAAAATTTGTGGTATATTTAAAATAGTAAAACATTTTATAATTTATTACCATGCTTATTTCCATCCACAAAATTAAAAAAATTACTCAAAAATCTTTTCAAATATTTACTACAATATTAATTCTTACATCCTTAAGTTTTAGCTTTATCAATAATCTTAATGTAAAGGCTAATATTGTTGAAAATTTTGATTATACAGATTTTTTACCTTTTGGAGATACCTTTGAAATAACACAAGGTGAAAATATTGAATATGATTTTTTGGATGTAGTTGATTTATCTTTGGATGACTTAGAGATTAGAGACTCCAATTTTGGTGAAGAGTTTGAACGAGAGTTGGCGATTGAAGATTCTTTTGGTGTGGTTACAAATTTGGGTGAAGATTTGGATGAGAATTATTCTGATTTGGATATTGACAAAACTAAAAACTCAAGTAAAGGTGGTGTCAATCAAAACTGCATAAGTGGTGGGACATCGGTGCAAAGAGCTATTGGTCTCCAAGCTGTAAAAACTGCTTCTACTTTTCAAGGTCTTCCAATTGTCCGTCAGTTTTTGTCTAATTGTCTTAAAGGTGCAGGTAAAACTAGATTGGTACTTGATGAAAGAGTTGGAGAGAGAATTGGTACACTTGGTGTAGGTGATAATATTAATATAATATACATAAATCCAACATATCTTAATCCAAATGATAAATCAACTGTCACTTACCCAACATTTGGTGGAAATGAGGTAACTGTTTCTGTAAAGTCTTTGTTGCCTTCTATTATTATTCACGAATTAATTCATACACTTCAATATACTTCTGGTGCAGAAATTTACTTTCGACAACCCGCCTGTGATTATGGTATACCAAACAAAAATGAGGCAGGAGCAATATTTTGGGAGCAGAAAATGGAACAACAGCAAGGTATTCCTATTAGGTGTTCACATTCTCGTCAATAGCTTTACAAAACAAAACCATCTAAGAATAAAATAAAACTAAATATTTCCCCAACAGCGGGGAGTTTTTTATTGATTTATTTTTTACCCTTTGTTATTGCAACATATTCAGTGTAGATCTACCAAGATTGGTTAGGGTTCGCCCTCCTACGGATTTGAGAATGTAGCCAAGGTGCAACAAATACGGCTCTATCACTAGCTCAATGGTTTCAATGTCTTCTTGCATCACGCTCCCAATGGTTTTGAGTCCCATCACTCCACCGAGTAGGCTTTGCATATATTTGAGATCGCTTTTGGTCAGCCCATTGTCAAAAATTCCAAGTTCTTGAAAAAACTCCAAAACATATGTTTTACTAAGCTCAGAATGGTTGTGGACGACCTGATAATCCAACAGTCGTTTTAGGATATTATTGGCGACCCGAGGCACTCCACGAGAGCGGTTGCAGACCAACATTTTGGCATCGTCGTTGATATTCATTCCCAAGATTTTGCAAGTTCTTTCCACCAACAAAAACATATCACCTATGTTATAGCTCTCTAGTTGAAATACAGTTGGAAATCTATCTTTGAGGGGCTTGGACAATTTGCCCAGCTGTGTAGTAGCTCCAACTAACACAAATTTATTTAGATCCATTCGCAATGTGCTTAGTCCATTACCTTTGCCCATAATCAAGTCTACTTGTCCATCTTCCATCGCTCCATAAAGCGTTTCTTCAAGAGGGGCTTTGAGGCGGTGAATTTCATCTATAAACAGCACGGTATTGGGTTCCAAACCAACCAGAACCGAGACTACATCTCCAATTTTTTGCAAAGATGGAGCGGTAATTACCTTAAAATTACAATTTAATTCTGTGGCAATAAGAGATGACAAGGTGGTTTTACCAAGTCCAGGTTGCCCATAAAACAAAATATGTTCGGGTAATGTTTCGCGGATTAGGGCTGATTCCAAGATGGTTTTGAGTTGTCTGACTATCGTTCCTTGTCCGATCAGATCATCTAGTCGTTTGGGTCGTAATATATTTTGGGAAATAACTTGGTCAGGATTGTCAACAATATCTTCTTCTGTCTCCAAAGTTTTGATTATACTTGGGTTAGATTTAGGTGTTTTTTCTGGTATCTTTTTTGTGTTTTCTTTTTGTGTTTTGATCTTTTTGTTTAGGCTTTTGGCAGATTGAATATCTACATCATTGTTGGAAATAATCATAAATAATCATAATTGTTTTTAGTTTTTTTGTTAAGTTTAGTTTTTACTTAAACTTTATCGTTGGAGTTGAGGGGATCTTTCACTTTGCTCAAGATGACAGTTTGGGTTTGGTATTTTATAAAGTGTCGTAGAGGTGATTCATTTTATATAGCCATTTGTTTGCTTTATTTAGTTTTAAAAATCTTGTGGTGTCAAATATAACTCTTGCTCCGTACCTGGATTCCAACCCAAAAATGCCAAATAGTTGACAATTGCTTCGGGGACAAAACCATTATCAAGATAACCTTGCATATTGACATTGCCATCTCGTTTACTCATTTTTTTGTTACCTTTTTCACTCAAAATAAATGGTAGGTGGATATATTTGGGCATAGTTTTCCAATAATCCAAAAACATAGTTTGGTGCTTTGGCAAAGATGGTAGCCATTCTTGAGATCTGATTACCGTTGTTGTTTTCATCATAAAATCATCCACAAGATGAGCAAGGTGGTAGGTAGGATAACCATCAGATTTGAGTGCAGTAAAATCTTCTTCTAAGTTTAAGTCAAAAACCGTATCTCCAAGTAATTCATCGTGGCAAGTAATTTTTTGGTCTCTTTGGATGTGGTACATTAGCACTGGTTTTTGATCATTCTCCAAACCATCGGCTACAGATTGGTACATCGTGTCAGCAAACCTTTGGGTACAAATCTTAAAATAGTTGATTGGAAACTTGGTAACAACTTTAATTTCTTGTAGTTCTTGTTTGTCTTCAGGTGTCAAATAGCTCCAATAAGCTAGTTTTTGGTCAATTAATTCTTGGGCAATTTGGTGGTAATGAGCCAATCGCTCGGACTGAATGTAAGATCCGTATTCACCATTTTGATAAACCCCATAAAAATCGTCAGCTTCTTGATTGGGCAAAGTTTTATTTATACTCAAGCCTTCGTCGGGACTCAAGCCTATATCGGTGAGGGCGGATAACAAAATTTTAACTGATTCTGGTTGGAGACGATTGCGGTCGGTGTCTTCTAGTCTGAGATACCAAATACCATCATTAATCTTGGCAAATAAACTGGTAAAAAGAACAGTTCTGGCTGTGCCAATGTGGAGATAACCTGTGGGTGAGGGGGCTTGTCGGGTACGGAACATATATTTTTATTGTATCACATTTAGTTGGTTTTAGTCAACTTGCATATAATTCTCAAACAAACTTCAAAAACGCACTTGACCAGATTGCAGGTTTTGAGTATAATTAATAATATGACATTAGCAACAAATAAAAAAGAAATATCTATACTTTTGGCAGTAATTATAATAAGTTCCGTTGCAGGATTAGGGCTTGGTTATGTTATTCAAAATCAATTTATTATTAAAAACAAAGAAATACTACCTCAAAAACAACAAATTACTAGTAATATTAACTCAACAACCAGCTTTGAAGATGGGCTTAAAATTAATTCTCTATCAAGCTCTTCTAGGATAATGATACCTAGTTCTAAGCAATCTTTAGTTTCTGTTTCTTCGGTGATACCCAACAACAAAATCATAGATAAAGATGGACGAAAATATACTTATTTATTACAAAAAAGTGGTATAAACACAGGTTTTGTTTGGTCTACTGACATTAGAGATTTAAGGCAAAATCAACCTTTTTCAGCTGACATCAACCCTGAATTAGAAAAAAAACTACCTATTCAGCCTCAGCCACTAGAAGAAGTTGTTCCCGCCCCCAAAAATTGCTCTGGTGATCCAAATGAACACACTAAACAAGTCAAAAACTGGTTAAGTTTTGAAAAATATGGTGTAGAAACTCCAATACTGATGTCTAGCTTTCAAGATTTTTATGTTCCTGAC
>JAYWGE010000203.1:0-4450 GCA_043778455.1 bacterium | reverse complement strand
TAACCCAACAATGACCAAACTTACCTCGTCCTCCAGATTGTTTGACATATTTACCTTCAGCTTCTACTTCTTGCCTGATGGCTTCTTTGTATGCAACTTGCGGAGCTCCGACATTGGTTTCTACTTTGTATTCTCGTTTCATTCTATCCACGATGATGTCAAGGTGAAGTTCGCCCATACCAGAAAGGATAGTTTGACCTGTTTCCTCGTTACTAGCTACTCTTAGAGAAGGGTCTTCAGCCACAAGCTTGGACAAAGCGATACCCATTCGCTCCTGATCTTGTTTGGTTTTTGGTTCTACGGCAAGGGAGATAACAGGGTCAGGAAAATTGATAGATTCCAAAAGTACAGGTTTGGATTTGGTACATAGTGAGTCTCCTGTTTTGGCTTCTCGCATACCAATAAAGGCAGCAATTTCTCCAGCATAAACAGCATCCACATCTTCACGAGTGTTGGAATGGAGTTTGACAATTCTACCTGCCCGTTCAGTTTTATTGGTTCGAGGGTTGTAGATTTCGTCGCCTTTGTTGACAATACCTTGGTAAACACGGAAGAAAGTAAGTGTACCAAATTGGTCGGTAGCAATTTTGAAAGCTAGGGCTGCCATTGGTTTACTGTCATCAGCATAAACAGGAATTGGAATGTTTTCATCGTCAATATCGTGTCCTTTGAGCATTCCTTTGTCTACAGGAGATGGTAAAAATTCGCAAACAGCATCAAGAGCAGCTTGAACACCTTTGTTTTTGAGTGCGGTACCACAATAAATTGGGTGAAGCTCACAGGCAATAGTTCCTTTTCGAATAGCTTTTCTAAGTTCTAGCTCGGTGATTTCTACACCATTTAGGAATTTATCCATCAAGGCATCTTCCATTTCAGCGGCTTTTTCTACCAACATTTCTCGGTACTCTGTCGCAAGATCAAGCATGTCAGCAGGAATAGGTTCAATTCTAATATCTTTACCAATTTCGTCATAATAGACACTGGCAGTCATAGTCAAAAGATCCACCATACCTTTGAAGTTTTCTTCTTTTCCAATAGGAAGTTGCATTACAATACCGTTGTCGGTTAGTCTGTCTTTAATGGATTTAACATCTTCATAAAAATCGGCACCTGTTCGGTCTAGTTTGTTGATAAAACACATTCGGGGAACTGAGTATTTATCGGCTTGTCTCCATACAGTTTCGGATTGAGATTCAACTCCAGCCACACCATCAAAAACAGTAATCGCTCCATCAAGAACCCGAAGAGATCGCTCTACCTCAATGGTAAAGTCTACATGTCCTGGGGTATCGATGATATTAAACTGAGTTTTCATGTCGGTTTGATCTATTTCATCATCGGCATAAACCCATTTTGGAGCATCCCAGAAACAAGTAGTCGCGGCGGCGGTAATGGTGATACCTCGTTCTTTTTCTTGAGCCATCCAGTCCATAGTAGCTCCTCCGTCGTGGACTTCACCAATTTTGTAGGATTTTCCTGTGTATAGTAATACTCGCTCGGAGAAAGTAGTTTTTCCAGCATCAATGTGGGCAATAATACCAAAGTTTCTGACTTTGTGAATGGGGGTAGATCGGGGCATAATTTTTGAGATTTTGAAAGTTGTTTTATGACTGATTTAATACTAATTGAAGGTTATTTGGTTGGTTTTGGTACATTTTTTTATATGATTTTATACTTTACAACACACAGTATAGATTATACCTCAAAAACAGGTTTTTTGTCAAGTTTTTAAAAAAGTAGTAGTTACAATCCTAAGTTTAACTTGGTTTTATTTTTTGGATAAAGCTTGGATTTGGTCTCGCATTACAAAAACAGGTTTAGCAAAAGGTTTGGCTTTGAGAAAACGAGCCGCCAAATAATTGCAAATTGGTATTGCCATAAGTAAACAAGTGCTTCCAACCAAAGACCTAACTATCTCTTCAGAAATCATTTGATCGTTAATAATCACCCAAATTGGACTAAAATTGTAAACTGTAAACAACAAAAGTAATGGTAAAGACTGTCCAACATACGCCAAAGCCAAAGTATTTATGAGCGAAACAATATGTTCTCTACCCACAATCATGCCCCTGATAAACAGTTCGTTGGTCGTAAGTTTTGGATTAGCTTTGGAGATTTCCTCAATAGCAACAGCTTGAGCAGTCGTTACATCATCCAAAATTCCAATAGAGCCAATGACAATACCCGACAATAAAAGTCCTCTGAGATTAATATTATTCGTAATTCTGCTACCCTTAAGTTCAAAAGCAGTGTCTGCTCCATAGCCTGTAAGATTGACAAAATCTACTGCCCAAATAGCAATTATTGTGGACAAGGTTATAGTTAAAACAGAGGCAACCAGTGAGACAGTGGTGCGTTTATTAAACCCATGTCCGATATAAAGAGACACACTACAAATAAGCAAACCCACACTAAAAGTCAGTCCAATCAAATCTTGATTACTGATAATTCCTGGAATCAAAAGCTGAATGAGAACAATGAGAGTAAAAACCATTCCAAGAACGGAGCTAAGTCCTTGGGTACCTGCCAATAGAAACATTAAAACTGTAAAAATAAGTAATAACCACAAGATATTATTTGCTCTATATTTGTCTTGGATGTAATAATAATTTTCGTTTGGACTTTCAATTTTGGGGTCAATTTTAATGACTAACTCATCACCAATTTTGGTTTTTTGTTTAGGATCACTGGCATCGGTGTTGTACTTTTGAGTTATTTTTTGACCACTGAGTTTTCCACCTTGAAATTCAATCTCTATATTTTGAACTTGGGTTTTTTGTGTGTTAAAATCACCAATGCTGTTTGTTACCAGCTTTTCATCATAAATAGCAGTAATCTTACCAACCCCATAATCAGTAAATTTGGAATAGTTGTTAGTAGAAGAGGTGCTTTTGCGAATATCATCCAAAGACGGGCGGTTAAAAGTAGTATTAAAACCAGCAATCAAAAAAGGTGTAACTATCACAATGAGCAAAGAAACACCTAGTTGAAGTAAGTTTTTGCGAAGACTGTTGGGTTTGTGGTCTGTGATACAACCGAGACAAAAGTGCATAGAAATTAGGATAGTCTTAAGTGAGGTTGCTAAATTATTTCTAAATCATATTTTCTACATATCTTGCAATCACATCAATCTCTACATTGGCAATATCATTGACCCGAAGCTGACCTAGGTTTGTGTTGTCCAAAGTGTGGGTAATTAAACTGACTTCAAAGCCATTTTGAGTTTTTGCAGACACGGTTAGGCTGACACCATTGAGGCAAACTGAACCTTTATAGGCAATATATTTTCTGATATTTTGAGGCACATCTATCTTAAGTATCCACTTGTCTTGCTCTTGCAAATAATCACTGACAATACCAACTCCATCTATATGTCCTTGCACAATATGACCATCTAGCCTCTGCCCCAATATCATCGCTTTTTCAAGATTGACATTGTCGCCAAATTTTGCTTTAGCAAAACAAGTCAAAGCTATAGTTTCGGGAATCAACTGCAGACCAAACCAGTCTGTCCCAATATCTATAACGGTCAAACAAGTACCACTAACGGCAATGCTGTCTCCAATTTTGAGGTCAACAATAAAGCTTGGGTTTACTTTTATTTGGAAATAAACACTTTTGTCAATAGATATTTTGTAGATTGTGCCTTGGTGGGTGATGATTCCTGTGAACATATTAAAATTTATTTATTTGTTGGAATACCACTTTGAGATTCAATAATTTTGTCTACCAAGCCATATTTGAGCGCTTCTTCCGCATCAAACCAAGTGTCTCTGTCCATATCTTTTTCAATTGTTTTGAAGGATTGACCTGTACGATCGGCTACAAATTGGGTCAGTTTCTTTTTGGTTTTGATGATGTGTTTGGCCCGAATTTCAATATCACTTGCCATACCTTTGGCACCGCCTGATGGCTGATGGATCATTACCTCTGCATTTGGCAAAATATACCGTTTACCCTTGGCTCCTGCCACCAAAGTCATAGACCCGCAACTGGCAGCCATACCAATACAAACCGTGCTAACATCAGGCTTAATGAGATTCATAGTATCCACAATTGACCACATAGATGCCACAGATCCACCAGGAGAATTGATATACATCGTAATGTCTTTAGTACTATCTTCACTGGCAAGAAACAATAATTGAGCCACAATACTAGCTGCCATATCGTCATTAAAATCATCGGTGAGCATAATAATTCGCTCGTCCAAAAGTCGTGAATAGATGTCCATTGACCGTTCTCCTTCAAAGGAGCGTTTGATTACCATTGGGATTAAATTAGGCATAATATAATAAGTTTAGATTTAGGTTTGTAGTTTTTATTTTGTAGTAACCCTCCCCCACTTTGTGGGTACTCTCTTTAGGCAAATGATACCGCTAGGAGACCTAGCTCACACCAGCCTTTTAATAAGGGAGAAAGTTAGCTTATAGTTCCTCCTATTTAGAAG
>JAYWGE010000202.1:0-4459 GCA_043778455.1 bacterium | reverse complement strand
TCTTCAAAACTATATTTGACTTTGGTAACAAAAGTCTCAATCTAATCTGGAAAATTGGTGTACCTGCTCTGTTGGTGGCTCTGTTGGTTGTGCCTATTTTTTTGAGTCTCTTTCCATCTGCCAAAAAATCAAGCAGTCCAACCACCGCCTCCATAGTCGCCAAAGCCGATGTAATCAAAAAAATCTCGGTGCAAGGCACCACTCAATATTCCCAGCAATACGATCTACCTGTTTACCAAGACAGTGTGCTAAATGAAATATTGGTCAAACAAGGCGATAGCGTAACAGCAGGTCAAGTCCTTGCCAAATTAGATTTTGTAAATGAAAATAAACTTAGGTCTACCGCCACTCAAAATGCGATCAATCAATCACAGCAAGATATTGCTAACAGCCAAAAAGCTCTTGGAGATATGAGTAAAATCAACCAAGCCAACTACGGACAAATGGACACTAGTCTCAAAAATCGCAAGACAGAACTGGAAGAAATTAGCAAAAACCGAATTGACAAAAAAGACGAGCTAAATACCAAAAAAAGCAAATATGTAACTGAGATGTCGGCTCTTCAAAAAAAATATGATGACCTTAATAATTTTGGCAATGTTACCGATTCAATTACCTCGTATCAATCCCAAATAGATTCTTATCAGAACCAAATTGACAACAACCAAAAAGGAAGTACCAGCTATTACCAAAACCAAATTAACGACCTCAACAACAAAATTCAAATTCTGCAAAAAACCCAATATTTCAATGACGGTGGCATGGTAAGTTACAACCAAACTGTGGAAGGTGGCATGGTAACAATTCGGCAAAACAAACCCGTCCAAAAATCTTCCATTATTATTTTTAATACAGGCAACTCACCTGCTATCGCGGACACCAACAAAACCGCCAACATCACCAAGCAAAAAGCTGATATCCAAGCTGATATTAACGACCGAAAAAACTGGATTAAACAAATAGATGATAATGTTGAAGTCAAAAACTACGATGACCAAATCCTTGCTAAACAAAAAATAATTGACGAATTATTGGCAACTCAAAACCTAACTAAAGCCAATTTGGATCAAAATATCAGTGGCAACAACCAAAAAATTGCCAGTACGCAAACCAGTATAGAAGGTGCCAAAAAAATCTTGAATGACACATTAGAAGATATTGCCAAGCAAGAAAAAAACCGCACCATCACAGCCAAAACCGACGGAATAATTGGCAGAGTGTACAAAGACCAAGGATTAGCTGCCAATGCCAAAGAGGTGGTTTTTAGTGTAACTTCAAGTAGCCACGAGATTGCTTTTAGTGTTTCGGCTGACAACCGAGCAATTATCAAACAAGGGATGAAAGTCAACACCGATAAATATAAAGGAGTAGATGGTATAACAGTAACTGACACCCCAGCTGTTCCCGACTCTACCAGTACAACTAGCACTCCTGCTTACACCATCAAGGCAAAACTACCCAAAACTGACAAATACCAATATACCGCAGGTGAAACCGTTAGTGTAGAGGTGGTTATCAGCGAACAGCCCCAAGTTACTACAATCCCTAGTAGTGGAGTAGTGGGTGGTAAGGTTTTTGTGGGGGTTAATCCTATTCTTCCCGAGCCAAAAAACAAAGATAGTGGCTTTAGTCTCCCCTTCAATATTGGGCGAAACGGCACACCTATTATCAATGGTGTTCCTGGTGGCAACGGTGGTGGAAGAGGTGGGAACAGAAATGGAAATAACAGTGGAAGTAATAACCAAAACAATACTAACAACCCAAGTCCAAGCTCTCAAACCAACAAGCGAAACAACACAGATCTTACTGGAATCAAGTTTTTGGAAATTAAGGAAATTGCTGTAACTACAGGGTTGGATGACGGACAAAATGTTGAAATCAAAGATGGTCTCAAAGAAGGAGATTATATCGTAACAATTTTTCCTAAAACCCAAAAAGATCAAGATCTTGCTAAGACTGATTTGGTCAAATAAACTATAGTCTTTATAGCCTTTTATGAGATCTTTCGCTTTGCTCAATATTACACCCTGACTTGTTCAAAACTAGTTTGGTTATTGCCAAAAAATAAAATAAAATAAAAATATGTCTAATCATGTTATTGAGCTTCACAAAATTCAAAAATACTACACCGTTGGCAAGGAAAATCAGCTAGTCATCAAGGGTGTAGACTTAACAATCCAAAAGGGTGAAACTATTGCGCTTCTTGGCAAGTCTGGATCGGGTAAAAGTACGATGCTCAATATCTTGGGGTTGTTGGATTTTCCTACTGATGGAATCTATAAACTCAATGGCAAAGAAATTGCGGGTTACAACGACAACGACCGAGCAGTTATTCGCAACAAAACCTTTGGGTTTATCTTTCAGCAATTTAATCTTTTGCCCAAACTGAGTGTGATTGACAATGTAACTGCTCCGCTTTATTATTCGACTGACAAGTCAAAATGGACAAACAGGCACAAAATCGGTATGGAATTATTGGAAAAATTTGATATAGCCGACCAAGCCAACAAACTCCCCAAATTACTTTCGGGTGGACAGCAACAACGAGTAGCTATGGCACGAAGTTTGGTCAATGATCCTGATATTATTATTGGGGATGAACCAACGGGAGCTTTGGATAGCAAGACGACTGATCAGGTGATGGATGAAATATTTAGACTCAATACAGAATTTGGTAAAACCGTAATTTTTGTAACTCATGACGATGATTTGGCTAGTAGATTTGGTAGGATTATTAGGCTCAAAGACGGACTAATTGTGGATAATTTTGAACATTAGAAATTACTAAAAACACATGTTTTATGAACCAAAACTTAACTATTATTGACAAAACACTTTACGATAATTTCTCCCTTATTAAGGGAGTACCCACAAAGTGGGGGAGGGTTACTGTAGTTTTAAATGTCTATTTTTAATTAGGTTTAGCTATACCACAATTAAAAGAAATATTATGACAATATCAACGACCACAAAAACAAATGAACTACTTCCAAAACAAAATCTTACCAATCTAATCATCGGACTTGACATTAAAAATCAGCAGGATATTGAGCAAAATTATGTGTATATCTCACCTCGTGGTCAGGTTTTTTCTGGTATAGAGGGTTTTTGGCGATGGTGTGAAAAACAAAATTTGGATCTAAATAAAACTTTGGAAGAATATAGGAATATCAATAAACCCTATCAAAAACTTAGAGATAATAATTTTAACAATGGTTTGATTGACTCAGCCAACAAAGTTAAAAGTGTATTTGGAGAGGATTTGCAGATGGATGAAATGTATTTTTGTGAGTTTTATAAAATTCCCCGCTTTGGCAAAACTCGAGTTGGTCAGTTGCTTCTCCATTCCAAACAGACCCAAAATGCCAAATATATTCAATTGATTTGCGATGAATTTGCGTCCAAGATATTAGATTTTGCCAAAGATTTTGACTGTATTTGCTTTGCTCCACCATCTACACCTCGTGCCATTCAGTTTATGAATGTATTGGATAAAACTATCAATAGTGACAAACCAAGAATCAAAACTTGGAAGGAATTTGGAGACATAGCTATTCAGCAAAAAACCCTCAAAAGCAGAGTCGACAGGGTAGAAAACGCCCGAGAAACTATTTTTCTTAGTTCAGAGCAAAAATTTGAATCTTGTTTGATTATTGACGATGCTATCGGTTCTGGCTCTACCCTCAACGAAATTGCCCGTAAACTCAAAACCCAAAATATCATTTCTGGTAAAATAGTTGGTATTGGAATTGTGGGTAACCTTGATGGTTATGAGGTGATCAATGAAGTCTAAAAACTAAGTAATTTTGAGATTTCTTTACTTGAGGGGATCTTTCTCTTTGCTCAAGATGACAGTTGTTATTCTTATTTTCAACAACTCAAACTACCACCGTCAACTTTCGTTGCCACCTCCTAAATAGGAGGAACTACAAACTAACTTTATCTCTTATTAAGGGAGTACCCACAAAGTGGGGGAGGGTTACTTTATTTTCAAATTATATTATGTCTACATATCAACCGCTCGTTCTCCAAACTTTAGTTCAAAAAGAGATTCAAAGTCAAGAGCAAAGCCAAAATCTAAATAACCTCAAGGAGCTAAAGGAGTTTTTTGAGCTGTGGCAAAATCGGTTGGAGACTGAAAAAGTCCTGGTTGAAGAGCAGTGGCGACAGGTTTTTCTCAAGGATTTGTTTGATCTTTTGGGTTATGTTTTTGCCAAGAATTACAAGTTTGAGGGTAAAACTGAAGTAGATAGCACCAAGCCAGACGGTCGGCTAAGTACTGATTTTGGAGTCAGTGATGGCGTAGAAGTGGTGGTGGAGTGGAAGGGAAGCAATGTGGAGCTAGAAAAAATTGAGAAAAATAAATCAGGCAAATCTATTGGAGATCCTATTTATCAGGCTTTTGGATATCTTAGCGGTTTTGATGGATGTAATTGGTACATCGTAGGCAACTTTAAAG
>JAYWGE010000201.1:0-1613 GCA_043778455.1 bacterium | reverse complement strand
TGCAGTATTGATGGCGTTGATATAACTAATTTTGTGGCTGTCTAATACCTCCAAAAGTCTATCTTCAAGATAAAAATCAAAATCTTTGCTGGTCTTGGTCTTGATATATTTGTCAAAATCCACCGCACCTTGGAGTAACCCAAGTAATAGATGTTCTAGTTGTTTAGCTTTTATTGGAGCAGGGCAGTTGATATTTGCAGATTCAAAACTGGTGCCTTTGAGGGTTTTGGTGATTTTGGAGCCAAGTGCATAATAGTCAGCTACAGCAAACGGGTCAATAGTGTCTGAGCCTGTTTCGTATTTTGTGCCTACAAAGATTTCTTTGGACTCTGGAAGGATGGTAATTTGTTCATATTTTCCCTCAAATTTGAGAGTTTGAAGCAGTGGAGCTTTGCTGATATTTTCTAGAGATTGAACGAGATAGATTTGGGGAATAGTTTGATCAAAATTGATACTGGTATGAAGAGTAGACATATGTTTTGTGTTTATTTTTATTGTTTATTTTTTTATTTGTGTTAAGTTGTATTTTGAACTTATTATTATTATACCACAGATTTTTTGTTTTGACAAATTGGGTAGATTTTCTGTTTTAAAATATAGTAATTGATTAAGTTTATTGTATACTCAAACATTATTAACTTTCACAGACTGGCATTGGTGTAAATGTCATCTTGGACAAGGCTAAAGATCTCCTCAAGTATGACAAAAATTAGATTTTATAATTGTATAGTTTAGAGTGGATTTAGCTATGTTGACTAAAGTTTGAAGTTTCTATGGAGTGATAAACCTCTCGCCACTACACTTTAGTTACCTATCTTTTAGCTATTCCAGAATAAATTAATCCAATCCAGCCCAAACATCCCAAGATTCCCCATTGAACCAAAATATTCAAAAACATATTGTGAACGGGTTGAAACTCCCAGTTTTGATGTGCTATCGGACTTGCAAATACATTCAAATTTTGCCATAAGAACTTAGGATAATAACCAACCCCTACCAGCCAATCATTTATTTTAAAATTACTAATTGCTGAGCCAAAGTTTTGATAATCTAACATTCTATATTTATCCGATCTACCAAAGCGATACACAAATAAGCTCAATATAACGCTACTACTTAAAATTATGCCAAGAATTACGCCAAAATTATTTTTACCCTTTTTACTTTGGAAAGCTTGAGCGAGGGTTTTACTGTTTTTTAAAATTAATATTACCAGCGGTACAAACAAGCCAAGCCAAGCTATTCGTGAAAGTGATAACAACGCCAAAACTACACCAAGAATTACACCCAGCTTATTACCTAACTTATTTTTATTAGTATCACTTAAAGCAAATATCACTGACCAAGAACTCACAAACCCAAGTATTCCTGCGTGTTGAGTTAGCCCATAACCCCTCAGTATATTTTGTCTAAAGACATTTTCTCTTGCAGTATTGAGCATTTGAGCATTGATATTTGGCTCTCCAAAATAAATCAAACCAAGACTTTGACCTGCCAAGACTTGCCAAGATGCCGTAATAAAATTGAGAAAAATATAGCTATAAATACAGTTTTTTTGCCAATTGTTAAGTTTATTTTGTAGGCTTTTCCATAGTAAAAATAACAACAAAGTG
>JAYWGE010000200.1:0-1613 GCA_043778455.1 bacterium | reverse complement strand
AATCCTCTGCAAAATATTTTTCAATCAGCGTGGATACTCGCATTACCACATTGCCCAAATTGTCAGCCAAATTGGAATTATAGCTATCTCGGATGTGTGCAAGGTCAAAGTTAGTATCACCAAAAACATTGACTTCGTGGAGCATAACAAACCGCGTACCGTCCACACCAAATTCCTCAAACAAATCTTCAGGAGCAGTGCCGTTATTGAGTGATTTACTAAATTTACGACCTCGAGAATCGTTGATAAATCCATGTACTAAGGCATTTTGAGGTAAGTATTCTGGCAATTCAAAACCCATTGCGATATGCAAGCCTATCCAAACAATAAGGTGAAACTTGGCAATATCTTTGCCCAAATACATAAAGTCTACAGGCAGGTTTTCTACCAATTCGGCTATAATTTCTTCTTCTACCACCGTTCTTAGCTCAGGCATTTCCCTCCATTTGTCAAAAGTTTCAGGGTTAATCAGTGCCGTCCAGTAGTTTTGAAGAGCCTCAAACCACACATACATTACCTGATTGCTATCCGACCCATCGGCAAGTGGCATTTGAATTCCCCACGGCATTCGGGCTTTTTCTCGGGACATAGACATATCTTGCAAGCCTTCCGCCATAAAATTGAGCCATTGTCCAGACTCTTCTTTGGGCTTAATATTGGCAGTGTTAAGATATTCTTTGATCGGTTCCTCAAATTTGGAAAGAGCAAAAAAGTAGTTTTCTTCTTCGGTTTCTACAGGTTTGACATAGTGAACAGGGCAACAGCCATCTTGAGTCAATTGACTTGGAGCATAAAAATCTTCACAACCTATACAATAGAGACCCTTGTAGCTTTTTTGGTAAATATAACTTTTTTTGAGAAGGGTTTTGAAGACCATTTGGCACAAAATTTTGTGATTGTCAGAGCTGGTTTCTATAAATACATCAGATTTACAGTTATATTTATCCCAAATACTTTGAAATAGCTGAGCTTTTTCTTTGACAAAAATACTAGGTTCTATTTTGAGTTCTTGGGCTTTTTGTAAGACTTTAAGGCCATGTTGGTCAGCTCCATATTGCAACCTAACCTCTTGAGTTTGGGTTCTTTCGCGATATCGCCTGATAGTATCCGTAAAGACATGCTCCAAAAGATGACCAAGATGTGGTTGACCGTTGACATACGGCAAAGGAGTGGTGATGTAATACATACGGATAACTTGAGAAAATCTGAGAAAATAACCCTACATTAGGGTATAGGGCTTTTAATTTTTATAGTAAATTGAAAAATTGGACATGTGGTGCAACCAGCAGGAGTCGAACCTGCGACCTAAGGATTAGAAGTCCTTTGCTCTATCCATCTGAGCTATGATTGCAGTAATAATTTGGGGATATTTAGAAATATTTTATTTTTAATGTTTTTTATAAATACCTAAACATCTTTAATAATTATAACAGCTTCCTAGTTTTTTGTCAAGTTAATTGTCTTCAATTCAAACCCAAAGTGCGACACCCTCTATCCAAGAATAAAACTTTGTGGTATAATTCTGTTACAACACTATGCATTACAAACATCTTACAAGTCAAAAAGTAATCAATATACCCAATCCTTTGTCAACATTCACAAACTTACACACA
>JAYWGE010000199.1:0-1624 GCA_043778455.1 bacterium | reverse complement strand
ACTAACTTAAGGCTTTTTGGTGGTAAGAGGAAGTTGGTCATCCCTGTTTTGTAATTATCGTTAGTTTTATTGACATCCAAAACTGTAAATGGCAACACAAACTTAGTGATTCTAAACCTATCGGTAGACACAACGCAAAAAGTGTTTAATTCGTCGTTGGTTGAGTAACAAACATTGCAAAATTCTGGCTGATAGGTGTTTTTAGGATCGCCAACTGACACAAAAGCAGTTTTGGTAGCTTGGATAAAATCTTTGGAAGTTAGCTCTATTTTTGCTCGGACATTGGTTGGATTTTCGGATGGAGCAATAAAATCATTGACAATACCTACATTGGTTCGCAAGATATGTTTTGATTTAGTGCCTTTGACCAACAAAGTTTGCTTAGTTTCATCATAGATAAATTCCAAATCTTGGGCGTCAATAATGTCAATACAAGCTGTAAGCATATCGGTTTTGATAGCAAAAGTACAATCGCTAGTAGCGGTAGTTAGTGTCAGAGAAGTCTGATAAAATAAGCTGGTGTTGAGGGTAGAAATAAATAAAATACCTGCTTTGATGTCAATTTTGGTGTGAGTATAGACTTCTACAGGGTCTTTTTTGGCACAGATTTGGTTGCAGATATTTAGTTTTGGTTGCAGTTGATTTTTGGCAATGGTAAAAATAGACATAAATAAGAATAAACAAGAATAAAGAAAAGGGAAATAAATTAAGAAGGATAATTAGACTGGGAGAATTGAGAACTAGGGGTAACTCTAATAATTGTAACTGATAATTTTAAAAATGTCAAAAAATATTCTAAAAAAACTTCAAAAACACTTGGGAATATTATTATAAAAATTAAAAAAACCTAAAGTAAAGACCAAAAAGTTGCCAAGAATAAAAATGTTTGATATAATTATAGAATAGAGGTAAACATACCATACCAACAAACCAATTGCTAACTAAACTACAACTAAACTACCATAAAAAATCTTAAATCTACAAATATATGACTGAATTAGAACTAGCAAAAATAATTACTAGCACCGAAAACACTCCCGAACTGGGTGATTATTGGGCCAATCGCTACCAAAAATTCCTCAAGGAAAAATCCTTTATCATTAGTGACAAAACTATCCAAGCTATTGTTGACAAGACTATTTGCACAGCTCCAACTACACCATTTGGGCATATTGACCTTGCAAGGTTTGTCTCTAAAAACAAAACTGTAGATGAAATTCAACTTCAAAACACCATAGAAACAGCAGTGCGATTTTTAGATTCCGCCCTTGATATTATTAATTTTTCAGCTGAAGCTAGGACGATAGTTGATCAGTACCGCAAAATTGGAGTTGGGGTAATAAATTTTAGAGAGTATTTGAACCTGCGAATTAGTAGCTCAGAAATTGACGAAATTGACTATCTTGGTAACATCATTAGCTCCAGCGCCTACAGAGCCAGCGAGGCTTTGGCTGAAGAAAAAGGAACTTGTAACAACTGGGATTTTATCAAGCTCTATATTCGCCCTAAGGCTTTTGAATATTGGTATAATATAAATACTGGTGAAGTAAAAAATGGTTTGGATGTCAGCGAAGAATATACACCCAACAACATTATGAGCAATGGCTATGAGATTATTCCACGG
>JAYWGE010000198.1:0-4532 GCA_043778455.1 bacterium | reverse complement strand
CTTTTTTCTCTGGTGGATGTTTGAAAAATCTATCAATTTGAAAACTACCCTTGTTATTGCAAGTTAAATATTCACATCTAATATCTGGATTGTTATATTCAAAGGCATCAGGATCATGTTTTGTTTTATGAACTTGATGACCTAATATATCGGCTATTATCATCTCTTTGACAAGACCTGGTTGTGCAATATTATTCCAACCATATTCTGAAGCAATTTGTTGTGCCTCTTTAAACAGTGAAATAATTTTTAGAATTGCTATTTTTTCTTGGATTATATCTGGCATAGATTAAATAATGATTAAATTTTTACTCCTCAATTTTTATCCCATAATATTCTTCAATATCCGGTTTGATTAGCTCTTGCCAGACTTGCTCGGGAGTGGAAAAAGAATTTAATAGTGTTATTTCATCAGAAATATCAAAAGTTAAAATTAATTTATCTGATATACAAATCAGCACATCATTGTGAACTGATTCTAAAACGGGTATAACTACTCTATTTTTTTTAGAGAAAATTAAATCTTGCTTCATTTTCATTAAAGTAGGTTCATCTAAAAGTGAATACCAGCAGAAATTATTTTGTAAAAGTTTTATATTGGAGTCAATTTTTTTACATAAAAAAGTAAATAAATCTACTGTTAGTCTGGTTGTGGAGTCTATCACAATACTGGACATATTAATACTTAATTTTAGGTTCTTTAAATGATCCGTTAGGCGTACCTTTAAACCAATCTTTTGGAGTTTGGCTATTAATTCTAACCTTTGTAGCGTCGCTCCAAGTTTTTGGTGTTGGGTACCCTTTTTTAGTAAATCTGGCGATTTCATCTGAAGTTAAAACCTCATTAAAACCTCGCTCAACAATACTAACTTTTGAGCCTATTCTACTAGTTGAAACTAATCTTCTGTTATCAAGACTAGTTAAAATGCCATCTTCCATTCTGACTACTTGAATAGGTTTTATATCTTGGGGCTTAACTGTTCCTTTTGCTAAATTCTCAGAAAGTCCTGTAATAGTTCCACTTTTGTCAGAAAAAATTTCTTGAGCAGTGCTTTGAGAGTATCTAATTAACTTGGAATCATGCAGTCTAGCAGTACTCAGAAGAAATCTGATCCTTTGTAAAACTACCCTATCACCCTCATTCTTGACAATTGACATTAACTTACCAAAGGCAGTATCGTCCAGAGTTCTGATTAGCTTCATTATCTGACCACCAAGTATTCCCACACCTTGACTGACTTTGGATAGTGTGAAGGTTGGAATATCACTGATTATCTTGACTGATTTGCTGACGAATTTACCTATACTAATAACTTTGCTGGTTATGTTTTGGCTAGTTTTGAGGTTTTGAAGGGCTTTGAGACCTATTGCTCCTACTCCAGCCGTTATGGTTCCAATGATAATATCAGGAATGATGCCACCGATGATTACTCCGACTTTGTAAGCTCTATCTTGGGTTTCTGCCTTGAGTAGATCTGATACTTGATCAAAAAAAGCCTTGGCAACCAGTTCAGTGTTGTTGATTAATTGCTTGAAACTATCAATGATTTTGGTAATAGTATCGCCTGGATTACTGACTAGATCCCAGACTAACTTGAGCAAATCAACTATACTTTGACCTGCACCTTGTAATAACCCACGAACTAGATTAAATAACCACAAGCCTTGTCTACCTAGTCCAGCTATGGAATTAATCGCTCTACATCCAATATCAAAAGTATTACAATCACCGTTAGCTTGGAATAGATATTGATAGTCTTTTTGGAATGCGTTACTTAGATTGAGACCCAACCCTGACCAGTCCAAATTAGCCTGAATACTGTTGACATCTCCACTGACATTAAGTTCTGTATCTGGAGCTGTAATATCACCTTCTTCAGCGTAATTACCAGTTTTAGTAATGTTAACTTGAGTTGGATTACTTTCACAACCTATACCATCTTTGTCATCGTCCAATCTTGGGAACATTGCCAGAATCTCCACATCTACCACTTGACTCTCAAAATCAGCACAAGTAATCTTATCATCTTTTGTCTTGTCATAGACTTGGATATTGGAATAACTTGTTGTAGCAAATGAATCTGTAGGATCTAACGGCAAATGTTCACAGCCCACACCGTTGTCATTGAGGTCAAGGTTGGGATATTGGTTAAGAACTCGCAGATCTCTAACTTGGTAACTAAAGTCTTTACAGGTTTTGGTATTAGAATTAGTAGTTGCACTAACAGAAATAGACTCAGCCACCGCAAGTCTAAGAATATTATTCCAAAACAAATTTTGAGAAATAGTTGAATTACCAGCCAAATTACTAACTGTAGCCACCTTTTCGCTCGGATTACGCACCCAGCCAATTAGTCCGTTGTCCCAAAGTAACTTGAGCCAAGATTGTTTATTTTTTGAAATACTGCCATTTTTATCAGCACAAGTTGTTTTGATAGTTTTAATGACTGTGGCTTTAGTTTTGGTGTCAAATTTATCCAGTGGATTGACCTGATCAAACTTTTTACCGCAAGGTTCATTTTTGATGTCATCTTTTGAGATTGGAGTTTGATTTTGAGTATTTATTCTATCACCAAACTTGTAGCCTGAGGTCGTGTCAAAATATACTTGGTTAATGTCAAGATTTTTGGCTTCACTGGTTGTTTCGGTGTCAGCTATGGTTACTGTGCCTAGAGCTTGGAGATTTAATTTACTAGCAATAGAACCAAGATTAAGGGTAGCGTTTGTGATTGATAAAAATATCAACAGCGTACAAAGTAACTTTGAGAAGTGTTTACTATATGTTTTTAACATAAGATATATTAACTTAAGGTTATGAATACTTATTTCTCACTCTTCTCAAATTTGGCTTTAACTTCATCAATTGTAGACATATAGGCAAACATAGATTCTGGGATGTGATCTACTTTTCCGTCCACGATTTCTCCAAAAGATCGGATGTTGTCAACCATTTTGATATAAACACCTGGCTCACCTGTGAATTGCTCGGCCACATGGACATTTTGGGTCAAAAACTTGTCAATCTTTCTAGCTCTGAGTACCAATCCTCTGTCTTCATCCGATAGCTCGTCAATACCAAGAATAGCAATAATATCTTTGAGTTCCTTGTATTTTTGGAGAGTTTTGATGACTGCAGTAGCCACTCGGTAATGTTCTTGTCCTACAATTTCGGGAGCAAGAGCTGTGGAATATGATTGAAGCGGGTCAATAGCAGGATATAAACCTTGTTCGGCGCGAGATCTTTCTAGTACCAGCGTTGAGTCAAAGTGAGCAAAAGCACTGGCAGGAGCAGGGTCGGTGTAGTCATCGGCAGGGACATAAACAGCCTGTACAGAAGTAATAGATCCGCGGTGAGTTGAAGTAATTCTCTCTTGCATTTTACCCATTTCTTCGGCCAAGTTAGGCTGATAACCCGCAGCGGATGGAAGACGACCCAAAAGCGCAGAAATCTCTGATCCAGCTTGTGTAAATCTAAAGATATTGTCTACAAACAAAAGCACATCTTTACCAGATTCATCTCGGAATTGTTCCGCCATAGTAAGCCCTGAAAGAGCCACCCGAAGCCTACAACCCGATGGTTCATTCATTTGACCAAAGACCATCGCAGTATTAGGAAGTACACCAGAATCTTTCATTTCATTATAAAGATCGTTACCTTCTCTAGTTCGCTCTCCTACTCCGCAAAATACAGAATAGCCATCGTGAAAACGAGCAATATTACCAATAAGTTCTTGGATAATAACGGTTTTACCGACTCCAGCACCTCCAAAAGCTCCTACTTTTCCACCTTTTACAAATGGACAAATAAGATCAATGACTTTGATACCTGTTTCCAAAACCTCAGCTTTGGTTGCCTGATCCATCAAGGACGGAGCCAATTTATGGATTCCAACTCGGGGAGTATTGACAGGAAGATCTTCAAGCTCGTCAATTGTGTTGCCAAGAACATCAAACATCCGACCAAGAACCGCATTACCAACAGGAACTGTGATATATGAACCTGTATCTTCCACCTCTTGACCTCGGGCAAAACCATCAGTATTGTCCATAGCGATAGCCCGAATTGTGGTTGGGTTGATGTGCTGGGCTACTTCAAGAGCGAGGGTTTGGTCGCCTTTTTTGACAATTAGTTTGTTATAGATAGACGGCAGTTTACCTTGAAAAGTTACATCTACTACTGGGCCGATGATTTGGGTAATGATTCCTGTATGAGACATAGTTATGATTGATTAGATTTGTTTAAGTTTTTAGATTATTTTAATTGTTTTTTGAGATTCTTTTCGTTTTAATTGTATCACAAAGACTAAAAATTGTCAATACTTTGAAATTTGAATTAGAGACTTCCACCGACAATTTCGGCAATTTCTTGGGTAATTTTGGCTTGTCGCTGACGGAAATAAATAATCTTGAGTTTGTTTTCCATTTCTTTGGCGTTGTCTGTAGCCTGATTCATAGCCAACATTCTAGCACCTTCTTCGGCAGTTTGAGTCAACAGTAATCCATAGTGTACCTCTGCCTGAGCTAGTTGCGGG
>JAYWGE010000197.1:0-1637 GCA_043778455.1 bacterium | reverse complement strand
GAAAACACCCAAAAAACTACCAGACTGCACACCACCACTCACATTTTACACTCAGTTCTTCGAGAAATGTTTGGTACAGATTTGCACCAAATGGGCAGTGCTATTACGGACGAAAAAGCAAGGTTTGACTTTGCGTTGGATCGCAAAATTGAACAAGATGACCTGTACAAAATTGAACAAAAAGTCCAAGCTATTTTGGATAAAAACCTTAGTATGATCAAATTAGAAACCACCGAAACTGAAGCTAGGCAAATGGGTGCCATTGGCTTGTTTGGTGAAAAATATGGTGAAAAAGTTTCAGTTTATACTCTGTCTGACAATGACGGCACTGTCTTCTCTCGGGAGTTTTGCGGTGGTCCACACATTGGCAATACATCAGAAATTGGTAAGTTTGTAATCCTTAAAGAAAAATCAGTTTCAGCAGGAGTAAGGCGGTTGGAATACAACATTGAATAAACACTGAATAACTTACTAATCCACTCTTCGCAGAAAAATAATTGTATTATGAAGAGATAAACCCTCCGCTATGACATATTTCAAATTAATCTAATTATCTCATTTAATAGTATGTCAATTTTTACTACCAACAAAAAAAATTTAGTCTTAATCGTTATCTCAATCACTCTTATTGGTTTTGGCTGTAGTATTATTTGGGTCAATTATTTTAGACGAACAACCTACGAAAAATCTACACAAACTAACATCCAAGTGCAAGACCCAAGGACTAGTAGTCTAAATAAATAATAAAAATAAATCTTATATGGCAAAAGATACTTATCCTGTTTATTTTTGTGGTGGTGATGTTTCAAGGGAAAGAATAGGAGAGTTTGATCCAAAAAGTTATAATAAAGTGGTTGAACAAATAAGACAAAATATGGCTATTGGCTTAGATTCTTATGATAGAAGGTTTAATAGCTCATATGTAACTAAACCACCAAACAGCGTTGCAAAAAGTTTTTCTTTTAATGGAGCAGTAAAAATACCTAAAGATATAGAACAAGAATCTTTATCTAAAACAGAAAGAGAGTTACTTAAAAGTGGTTTATTTACACAATATAGGGGTAGCTATTACTCTCGTGTTAATGGTTACAATGAATATGAAGGTAGTCATATAAAAGAGAAAGAAAGCGTTTATTTTATAAAGCTAATAACCAAAATTAATTTTACATATAGTCAAATTTCTAAATATCAAGAAGAATTTAAAAATGAAGCTAGCATAAATTTTACACAATGGCAAATATTATTTGCGTTATTTGATAACTATAATTTATATATATCACAATTATTTAATCTTATTTCACATATTCAAGTATTAGGTAATTCAAAAGAAAACAGTGAAGAATTAGTAGTAATCAAAAGCTACTACTATGAATTGACACAAAATATAAACAAATTAATTAAGGGTAATCCAATCTGTGAGATACCTAGATTAAATCTAAATTTACAAAATGTATTTCAAACCTAAACTCAAAAGATTACAAACCAGTAGGTAAAGATGTGATAAGGGGAACATTTGAAGCAAATAATATATTGTTTAATCATATTTGGTCTGATAGATTTGTTTTGGAAATTAATGAAAAAGTAACTGATAAAAAACAAAAAATATTTGTCGTCGGTATGCACTTTGGAGCGATACA
>JAYWGE010000196.1:0-4542 GCA_043778455.1 bacterium | reverse complement strand
CGAACTTTTAGTCTCTTGGTTTTTTGGAAATTCAATCTTTGAGATTATTTTTTTTAAGTCATCAAGGGTTATTGTTACATCTATAAATTTAGATTTTTTGTTAGAATTAAGGTTTTTAAAATCTGTAAAACCGTAAATGAAGCTTTGTTTTGACATTTTAGATATTTCTTTTTTTATATTTTTTTTGTTAGCTTATAGTACCATGCTCTTTTTTGCCCCTCTCTATAGACTGGAATAATTTCTCCAGACTGTACAAGTGAGTTAATTCCCAATATTAACTTTTTTTCAATTTGATTATCTACGTTGGTTTTGGTCTCAACGGGAACATCTCCATATCTCAACTGAATTAATTTGCCATTATTTAATTCTATAGTCCCAACTCGCTCTGGTGCAAAATCACTACTTGGCAACATTTTATAGTTTGGTCTAGTTGTTTGGTTTTTATCTAAGCCTGTAAAATACATACCGTATTTTCCTACATCCGTGAGAACTTTTAAGTCTGATCTTGTTTTAATATGAGCAAGATATTCTTGGGTAATTTTTTGAGCCATTTCTTTTCTTTCTTCGCTTGTAATATCAGGATAAAGTTCATCTATTCTTTTTAAATATATTTCTACAATATTTCCTGGCAAATCTTGATCATTATCTTTTATATTTTTTAAATACACTTCGTTATATTTTTTTAATCCACCTTCGGTGTTCTGATCAATAAAATCAAATAAATCTACCACACAGACTGAATCACCAAGCTCTCTAGCTAATAAATTACATGAATTTTGATATGATTCAACCTCCTCGCGACTAACACCCAACGGATAAGCAATTTTTCCATCCCCAAGAATTGTCATTTTAATTGCTGGTTTATTATTTTCTGGTTTATAAACTTTCTCAATAACTTTGTTTAAAGCTTTAATTCTGGAAAATGATATTGACTCTGATAAGCTTACTTCTTGATTTCTAGAATGATCAAAAGGTAGCCCAAGTTTTATTAAATTGATAGATTTATTTTCTTTTATACAGTCGTAAATGTATTGTAGATATGGTTTTTTAATAATTTCTATTTGTTCCTTTTTAGTATCTGAAAATTGATTGGATGACAATATACTCCAAATTGCAATTGACTTAGCATAGGTGAAAGGATCTTTTTCACTAATATGAGTAAATGTTTCAAATATTTCAGGTTGATATGTAAAAAATTCTCTTGTTGCAGTTTGTTTTAATTCATATCTTAGTTTGTTTATGGCTCTCTCATGCTCTTTTTTTAATGAGTCATAGCTAACCTGAGGTTTTACTTCTAATTCTGTATATGGTATGCCAAGAGGGATTTCTAATTGTTCACACCCTGATTCAGAATTGATATTGGGGTCTAAAAGAACTTTTAAATTATGTATAAAATATTCTGATGTGTTTATTGGATATGAATTTTGTTGTTCAAAAGTAGTTAATCGTTCTTGCGTTGCATCTTTGATTAGTTTATTTTGAATTGCGGTTGGTTTGGACGATTCTGCGAGAAATGATAATTGACCGTTACTTTCTACAACAGGAATTTTAGACTTTTCAACTTCAGTTATTATTTTTTCTAATTTTTCAATTTGTTTCATGTTTACAGAATCACAAAATGGAATTTGTTCGTTATACATAATATATGTAAATATTTTAAAATTTTTAATAAAGGCTATTTTCCGTTAGTTAGCTAGTTTGATCAATCTTCAAAAAATTTAAGTTTATTTTTGTAAATATCACTCATATTGCTGTCAAAATAAATTACTTTGGTTCGGGTTTTGTTATTGTCCAAAAGTTCAAAATTAGGCACATTTGTAAAACTAAATCTAGCTTCGGGGTGAGTTTTACCTGCAACAAGTGGTCGTGAACTATAGTGTTTTTCCAACTCTCCATTTGGCATACAACTCAAAGCTATTGTTAAAGTTTCAGATGTATCTGTATCATACAAAATTGATAAAAAATAGGATAAACAAACTTTTTGATTTGGCTTGTTTTTATTGTAAAAAGTTGGTAAAAGTGGTAAATATTGTCTCTGATCACCCTTGTTAGTTTTAATTAAGCCTTTATAACTATTTTGATTTTTACCAACAAATATATTACCAACAAAATCTCCAATATTTGTCTTACCAACTAATGAAGCTCCTACTGTTTTTATATCAATATGAACAAAAGAATCATCGGTTTCAAAAAATAAATCAGAAGCTATGGGACAAGAGTTAGGTAAGCCTAGACACTTTTCAGACATAAAATAGTACAATATTCTTTCTGCTCCAATACAAAAATCCGATATTTTTTCATCATTTTTAGTTTCATCTTTTATTATAGTTTTTAGACCGTATTTACCACACCAATCATCATAAATTTTTTCTCTACTTTTAAATCCTTTGATTATATCATCTAGGTTATATTTAAGAAAATGATAATATTTTTCCAAATATTTATACTCTAATTCTTCTATATTTTTGAGGTTTATTTCAGTCATATTTAGTTTTTGTATTATTTTAATTTTTTAATCAAGATTATTTTCATCCAATTGTTTTTTAATCACTTCGGCTATTTTTTGAGCCATTAGAACGGGAACGGCGTTTCCAATTTGTTTGTACATATTGCCAAGACTACCACAAAACACAAAATCATCAGGGAAAGTCTGCAGTATCGCACATTCTCGCACTGAAAGTCGCCGTTGTTTGTTGGGATGAATTTCTGGCCCACTAGCTGTGATCGTGTCGCTGGGAGTGTACCAATTACTAATTCTGAGTGATTGCTCAAAAGATATTGGCTTGAGAACTAGCTGGGTTACTTGGGCGTCGTATTGGTTATCAAATTTGAGAATCTCTTTTAGTCGCCACCAGTCGCTAGGATTTGGGATACTACCACTTTTGTTGTCTTTGCGAAACCAATGCCCAGCGGTGTGCTTGTAACCAAAGATTTTGTCAATTTTTTGGGTGGATGTACCCACAATCGTTCGCCATTTTTTGAGATAATCACAGATTTCTTCTTGGGATACTTTGTATTTTCGCCCCCAAAACTGATCGGCTACATTGGTTCTGGCTGTGTGATTATGGATGGTTTTATTATTTATCTCAAACGGTAAATCTCTGGTTGGAATGTCTTGATAATCACCAATAACTTCTTGGACGGTCCGATAAGGTTTTAGCTCTAAGATTGGTTCTAATTTGTCATTTAGATTGGTAAAAAGAGTTTCGGAGTTTTCAAATATGTCATTTTTACTATTTGTTTTGTCTTTACTAGTTTTGGTTTGTCCGTGGGTTGGAGCTGGGAAAATATTTGGAATATCTAGTCTGTTGCCAATAATTATAATTCGTTCACGGTGCTGAGGTACTCCATAATTGGAGGCTTTGAGGACTTTGTAATCTACACCATAGCCCAGCGACTCAAAATCTTTGACGATCATTTTGATGATTTCTCCGCCCGACATAGATAAAAGACCTTTGACATTTTCTGCCACAAAAAACTTGGGCTGTTTGTCCTTGATTACTCGTAATAATTCTTTGTACAAAAAGTTTCGCTCATCCTCCATATTTCGCCTACTGTTGGCAATAGAAAAGCCTTGACACGGAAAACCACCCAGCAAAATGTCAAAATCATTAGGAATATCATCGCTAGGAATATTGGTTATGTCGCCATAAATGATGTGATCGCCAATGTTGGCACGGTAAGTCTGGGTAGCTTCCGCAAAGAAATCATTTGCCCAAACAACTTCAAAGCCTGATTTGATAAAACCAAGATCTAAACCCCCGCAACCAGAGAATAAGCTTACTACTTTGTATTTTTTGGGGTGTTTTTGAGTCATTTATTGTAAATTGTATTCAAAAGTAATTTTAGACCAAAATATTGCATTGGTAGTTACTACAATTATGAACTATTTTTAGCAATTCGTCAATTGTTTACTAGGCATCTTTCCAAATAAAAATCACTTCCAAAACAAAAAACTAAACAGCGTAATAATTAATTCTACCTTATTAAAAGGCTGGTGTGAGGAGTGTCTCCTAGGGGTATCATTTGCCCAAAGAGAGTACCCAACCTGCTGGGAAAGGGTTACTACTAAACTACCACCGTCAACTTTTGTTGCCACCTCCTAAATAGGAGGAATATAACCCCCCTCCATAGCAACGATCTTTAACAAGAGGTAAAATTAGCGATGATATTTATTGATAAGTGTAGTTTATTTGGAAAGATGTCCGATCTATTTAAAAATATTAATTTGCCAACAATAAAAAAGTAAAGTATACTTAGGAATGTAACGATTTGACTATGCAATCTAAAAGCGCAAAAATCAATACAAAAAACACAAAAATTTATAAAAACTACAAAACACAAAAATTATGCCTACAAATCTACCTCAAACAGGAGACGCAAACTGGGGAGTAACCCTAAATAACTACATCAAAACCACCCACCTTGATGACACAACAGCCGAAAGTGCCAAATTAAAAACTGATCTTGCAACAATTGTAGCAGGAGGAAAAGTAGGTATTGGTACATCTACACCAAACGCAGCCCTAGATGTCCGTGGTA
>JAYWGE010000195.1:0-1640 GCA_043778455.1 bacterium | reverse complement strand
AACGGCCAAGCCGAATTTGATAGCTTTGTGGACAGCACTTTTATTCAAAGATGGCAATGCACCTAGTTGACCCGTACAAAATGGACAAATATTCTTGTTAGGACTATCTGGAGCATATTCATTGAGGCAAGAGCAAAACAACTTGGTGATGGTGTTGAGCTGAACATGAATTTCTAGTCCGATGACGATATGATACATATAAAAGTTGATTTTATTAAAATATTTATGAATTTGAAAGATTTAGTTGCCAATTTTCTACTTTAGTTATAGTTTAATTATAGCTCAATATCTTATTTTTAGTCAAGTAACTCTAGTAACTCATCATTTTTATCAAACATAAAAGCAAAAATTAAAAGCAAAAATTTTAGGATTATTTTTATGTGGATTAATTGGACAAGTCTCATCTTTAAAGATTCAAAAAATGATTTTGACATTATGCAAAATGTATGATATAATTAATATAGAAAAGATAAAAATACTCTCAAATACAAGCTAAACAACCAACTAAAAATAAATTTATGCAACACAAATCTCGTAACAAATCCAAAATAACCACACCAAATAAATCAAGCTTTATTTCTACTAGCTTTTTATCAATAATGGCATGTCTATTGATGGCGAGTCTTAGCTTTGGAGTATCCACTTCAGCCCAAGTCCTTAAAAAATATCCCGATGTCCAACTCTCTTCACCCGACCAAATTTTAAAAGATGGTGGACAAATAGACAATAGCAGAGGCTCAAAAAATGGATTGGATATCAATGGATCAAAATGTACCAATGAGTATGATAGGTTTGACGATCCTGGATACAACACTATTTATGACCCGAGTAACCCTGACCCTTTTTTGTACGCAACAGCTGCAGCTTTCAATCGCTGTGTGACAACCAACGGTAATCTAGCATCTACACTTGGCAAAAATGGTCAATTACCTAGAGAACAAGCTTTGGCGATATACCAACAAGAAAAAGCTAAATGCGCATTAATAACTGCTGAAAATTACAAAAAACGCTGTTACAATGTAGCCATAAACACATTTGCAGAAATGACTTCTACTGCTTTTGCAAAAGGTCTAGCTCCACAAACCAACGGCGAAACATATGACAAACAATGTCTTAATAGCAATAATGAGGTAATAGCAGATAGACTCTGTAACACAAATACCAATACACCTAGAGTTGCTCCAGCCCAAAATAATGCAACACAAAATACACCCAAACCAGCATCAAATCAAGGTGGCGGAGGCTTTAATCTTAATAGTATTGGAGATATATTTAGCAAATTTGATCTTGGCAAAATATTTAATGGGTCAAATTCCGCACCAGCTGTAGATCAAAACACAACTAGAAATATTGGTACACAAAGGCAACAAAATTCAGGCTTCGCTCCAAATCCTCAAATAACTAATAGCAATAGTACATATAAAACTCCAACTATACAAAAAATAAGCCCAATGTATCAACCAGCTGTAGTAGATCCTAATGATATATTTGATGGATCTAACTATGAACCACCAACAATCTACAGCCAAGATAGTACAAACACCGCTCCAAAGATAAATAAACCAAAGAAAACACCAGCTCAAGCTGAATACGATACAAAACTAAAAAACCTATTCCGAAACAATAGAAACATCGCATCA
>JAYWGE010000194.1:0-1662 GCA_043778455.1 bacterium | reverse complement strand
AAAGTGTTAGGCTTATAAATATGTTGTTTTGTATGTTTTGTATATACCAGTACACTTTTTTAAACAAATAGATTTTTGAGAATTTTGTCAGCTCCTGATTTTTTACTGGCAGAAACCATAGAAATTTGCACCGTGTTGAGATATTGACAATCTTCTGGGCTGTACATAGTTGCTAGACCATCTTTGAGGGTTTTGATAAAATTGTTCATATTCTTACTAATCACAGCTTGAGATTGTTTGTCTATTTTTGTAAAAACCAGTGCAAAATTAATATTATTACTAAAGACCCAGCTCACAAACTCTAAATCAATTTTTTGGGGATCAATACTGCTGTCAATAAGAATAAAAACTGTCTTGAGAGTTTCTCGCTTGGTTATATATTCACTCACAAAATCACCCCAAAACTGCCTGTCTTCCTTGGAGCTTTTGGCGTAGCCGTATCCAGGCAAATCTACAAAATAGGTATTACTGTTAATTAAAAAATGATTGATGACCTTGGTTTTACCTGGTATTTTGGAGGTTTTGGACAAGTTACCGTTGTTAGTCAGATAATTAATTAGAGATGATTTGCCTACATTTGACCGACCGATAAAAGCAAATTCGGGAAAGCTGGGCTTGGGACAACCGCTAAGAGTAGTGCTGGAAATTATAAATTTGGCAGTTTTGATGTTCATAGTAAAGTATTTTTTATTTGATCATTTATTTGACTAATATATCTTTTAGCGTTTGAATTTCTTTGGCAATGATAGACATGTCATCTCGGATCTCTTGATGTTTGAGTAACTTACTGTGCATTCGCCTCAATTCCTGCTTAATTAATTCCACTTCCATTTTGGACTCTCGATTGACCCGATAGTCAGCCTCGGCATTTTCACGGTCTATTTCTGATTGACGGTTTTGAGACATCATAATAATTGGAGCCGTATAAGCCGCTTGGAATGACAAGGTTAAATTGAGGAAAATGAATGGATATGGATCCCAAGGTTTGAGCAGAAAATTACCAATATTGATACCGTTTTCAGGAATGTTGACATTAAACATTATCCAAACAAAAATAATGCAAGACTGGACTATAATAAATTTCCAACTACCTACTGTTTTGGCAACTTTATCAGAAACTATTTGGGAAATAGTGCTGTGGTGGATTTTGGTAGCGTGAATATCTTGTTGAATTAATTCTAGTTGTTCTTTGGTGTCTTCAATTTGTAATTCTAGATTTAGATCAGAATTTAACTCACTAAAATTTTTGTTTGTGTTGTTTTTAATGACACTATTTTTACTTTGTTTTGAGTAGTTTTTGTTGGACATATTATAAAATCTTATATTTTAAACCTTGAATAATTTTTGAGTATTTGTAAGTGAGTGTTGCCATACTGATTCTTTGGAAATTTCTTTGAGATCTGCAATTTTTTGGGCTATATTATCAATCATTTGAGGTAAACAAACCTGACCACGATGAGGTATCGGAGCCAAAAATGGTAAATCAGTCTCCAAAACAAAGCTCTTTAGCGGACAAATTTTGACAGCTTCTTGCACACATATAGCTGATTTAAAAGTACTTATTCCACCAAATGCCACCAAACCACCAAGTTTGAGAATGCCGACAAGCTCACTGACTCTACCTGTAAAACAGTGTATCAAAAACTTATTGTGAATCTGTGG
>JAYWGE010000193.1:0-1665 GCA_043778455.1 bacterium | reverse complement strand
TAACAAATACTAAGTTTTTGGGGGAGATAGCACATTGCTATAAAGGAATAACTACTGGTAGAGATAGCGTCTATGTTTTGGATTATAATGAAATTGAGAGTTGCCTAGCTCAAGAAGATCAAAAATATATTAAAAAATGGTATAAAAATTCCGATATTTCAAAATATGAAGTTGCTAAAAATACCAATAAGCGAGTTTTATATTTAACAAAAAATGACACAAGCCTATTAAACACTCAGTTTGTAAAAAAACATTTAGAAGAAAATAAATCAGAATTAATAGCTAGAAAAGACGCAAATTTAATTGGTAATTTCAAAAAAGGTTATTGGTGGGTAATGGCAACGCCACGAATTGAAATAGATTTTTTAGCAGAGAAAATTGTTATACCGCAAAGATCAAGAACTAATACCTTTGGCTATTCAAACTCTGATTTTTATGCGTCTGGTGATGTCTATTATATTTTACAAAGTCAACCGTTATATTCTATAAAGTTTTTGCTTGGTATTCTCAATAGTAAGATTATTTACAAATGGCTATATTATCGTGGCAAACGCAAAGGCGAAATGCTGGAACTCTACCAAGAACCGCTGTCCAAAATCCCAATTCCAACCCTAGACACAGCTCACAAGCAGGAACTGGCACGGCAGATTGAAGCACTTGTGGAACAGATATTGGCGATTAAAAGTAACCCAAATAACCCCGTTGCCTTGCAACAGCCCCTTAATAAGGGGCAAACCCAAGTAAGCACTGCAGAGATTGAAGGTGAAATTTTGGGTGAAAAATTCTCCCTTATTAAGGGAGTACCCGCACAGCGGGGGAGGGTTACTTTGTTAGAAAGTCCCCTTGTTCAGGGTGTAGCAACGGAGTTGGCGGGGGTACTAGAAACCCAAATTGACCAGCTAGTCTACCAGCTTTATGGTTTGGCAGTGGAGGAGATTGTGGTTGTGGAAATGTAGGTTTGGCTGACTAATAGACATCATCGTGTCCACCAATTTTGAGTAATAATAAAACTAAATCACCATTTTTGTATTCCCAAATTATTCTAAGGTCTCCCGTAACCCTACAGCTCCAAAATTCACCAACTTTGTGAGAAACATTTTCAGGGTTTTTTAGCAATTTGTCAAGAGAAATGTCAATTCGTTTTTCTATAATTTTGTTATTTTTGATCAGCTTTTTGTATGATTTTTTGAATCCACTTGAAAATTCGGGGCAGAACATATTTTGTATATTTTTGAACTTTATTTAACTTTTTAGTTTTTGTAATAAATCTTCAATAGAATCACATTTAATCGACAGTCCATCTCGGATTTGTTGTCTTGAGACTTCAATATCTTTGAGGTCTTGCATCGTCAGGTTAATTTCTTCCAAATATGTTCCACTACCTTTAGCTACCAAAAACTCTACAGCTTGATTGGTATCAAAAATAGGATATTTATGCTTGATAACAGATAAAATGAGGGATAAATCATCGTTAATTGTAATTTGTGTTTTAGTTTTTGTGTTTTTGGTCATATTTTAGTTAAAATTAAGTTTACAATAATTATATTAGTTTTAGTCTTATTTAATTATACTTAGTCTTACTTAATTTGTCAAATTTTAAAACCAGATGCAATTCACAAGCAAGAACTGGCACGGCAGATTGAGGCACTTGTGGAACAGATATTG
>JAYWGE010000192.1:0-4615 GCA_043778455.1 bacterium | reverse complement strand
TCCCATTACACCTACGCTTTTGACATCAGTAAGCACACAAAAAGCTTGCCACACCTCGTGATACAAAGTGGTTTTTTTGGATTTGAGAAATAACTTGTCTGAAAAATATTGGCCGACCATCTTGGGTGTGATTTTATCTTCCATTACCTCATTGGCTTCAAACAAATCCAAGTCTAATTCTGTAATCCATTTGGATTCATCCGCCTTAGTTGGTTCCAATTTGGGATTATTTAAATCTCCATTGACCTTAACCAAAAATGAAAAAGTTCGTTGGGGTGGATAATCTGTTGGATTTTTGACCATTTTACTGTTCATTTCCCAGTCGCTATAACCCATATACAAACAAATTTTACTTAGTTCCCAGCCTGTTTCTTCAGATATTTCTCGGGCAATAGCGTCGCGAATATGTTCACTGGTTTCTACTTTGCCAAATACACTGGTCTCCCAAATATTGGGGAAAACGGTTCGGGTGCTAATGCGGTGCTGTGCAAACAATTCACCTTTGGCGTTTTGAATGAGACAATGAATGTTGATTTGACGACCTTGACTAGCAGTTACCAAATCAGACCAAAATTTGGATTTTTTGGCAAGAGTTTTTTGATTAATAGTTTCTTCGTCAGTTGGAGTGTTTTTGAGTTCTTCAATAAAAATTTTGTCGGCCAACCGTAATATGTCTAATTTTTCTTTAGTAATTTCGCCAATGATTCTGATACCAAGCCCTGGTCCTGGAAAAGGATGTCTATCAATAATACTGTCAGGAATACCCAGTCTACTGCCTACTTCTCTAGCTTCATCCTTAAATAAATCTCGCAGAGGCTCCACTAATTCAAACTGCAAATCTTCGGGTAAACCACCGACATTATGGTGAGACTTAATGACTTGAGATTTACTACCTTTGGCAGATGAACTTTCTACTACATCGGGATAGAGGGTACCTTGTGCCAAAAAATTGAAAATATTAATATCAATATTAGAGTTACCGTTAAGTTGAGTTTTGGTGCTAGACATATCTTTTAATAATAACAGGTTTTGCGGTTTTTGGCAAGTTATACAATATCACATTTTGAATAACCATTGATCAAGGTAACCCTATTGTCAGTTATATGCTTTGATCTAAACTTTGACAAATCTAAGAACTGTGATACCTGCTGAGCTGTCAATTGCATTGCAGACGACTGAGAAAAGCTTGGCGTTCCTTTTAAATAATCTTGAATATTAACTCCATGCTTAGATTCATATTCTCTAGCCATAGACAAAAAAACTTGTTTGTATATTTGAGTTTTGTCAACAGAAGCGTTAAATGTATTTTCTAATACACCTGAATTTATAGCTGAATCATACAAAAATTTTAACTGTAATTCTTTAGATAATTCGTCAAAAGAAACTAAAGCTGTCTCAATTGTACCATCTGGACTATACAGAAAAGCAGAATATTGACCATCTTTAACATAGATGTAACTTGGACAACCTATTGACCAGCATCTTTGATGAAATTCTAAAATTGTCTCTTCAGGTATTACTTGTTCTAGTGAGATATGATTTTTATTTAGGGGGATAATTGGGTGATGAAACACTTGTGCGTGTGGAAATTCTCCTGTGGTACTAGCACAACCGTTAAAACCAACTGCTACATTAGGCATTTTTGATACTGTTTTTACTTTTTCCAAAAAATTAGAATGACCCAACCATAAATCAGGGCGAAAACTACAACCCTCCAAAGATACAACCAAAGCTGATTTTGCCAAAGCTGATAGTTGACTAGCATTAGTGATTAGGTATGTATTTAGGTTTTCAGGGTTATTTAGATCAAGCTCATGAAGTGGTAAATCTAATTCAAAAATATTTTGTATATTTACATTATTATCCTCTACCCCCCCCCTATTGGTTTCAATATATTGATTACCTTGTCTTAATTGAGATAAAGTTAAATCCTCTGTAGAATCAAGCCTATTAGCATATCTACCATTTTTTATACTTTGTATTTTTTTACTGGAGGGTATTACAGCGTTAGCTTGTCTTTCTGGTGAAAGTTGTATTGAAAAACTATCCGCCTCTAAAGAATCTGTTGGTTTATCAGGTGAAAAAATAGACATATTCTTTAATAATAACAGGTTTTGCGGTTTTTGGCAAGTTAAATTTGGAGGTTTTAATTAGCCTACTCAGCAATAATCATCTCAAGAGGAATATCTGTCAAAACCTCTCGTCCATTTTTGGTTACCAATACTGTGTGTTCTATGTGAGCTCCCCAGTTGCCGTTGGCAGACCGAATAGTTGTTACTTGGCTACCAGCAATTGGAGTTTCGGTGATTTTGCCACTACCACCCAAAATAGTCATCGGCTCAATGGCAATTACCATATTTTCAAATAATCTATCTCCCCGACCCTGCATTCCTCTGTGCGAAATAAATGGTTCATCGTGGGGTTTGTAGCCCAAACCATGCCCTCCAAGATCCGTTACATTACCAAGACCTGCTTTCATAAGGACATTGTCCACCGCAAACCCAATATCTCCTGTTCGCTTTCCTGCCTTGACCACATTGATCCCAGCCCAAAGAGATTCTTCAGTTTTTGCAACTAACATTTTGACTTCATCAGAAACCTCACCAATAGTAGTTAGCACACAAGCGTCGCTATACATATTTTTGTAGATCACCCCACAGTCAAAACTAACCACGCAGACTTCTGGAATAAGGGTATTTTCGTCACTTAGCCCGTGAACTATCACATCGTTGATTTCCGTAATCAAGGCAAAAGGATAACCATATAATCCCAAAAAAGCAGGCTTGGCATCGTTGCGAAGTATAAAATCTATGGCAAATTGATTCAATTCACTGGCTTTCATTCCTGCTTTAGCTTTGTTTTTAACATGGTACAACACACTGCCCAAAATACGAGCGGAGTGTTTTAAATTAGCCAAGTCTTCTTGATTTTTGATAATGGACATAAAAATATGGAATTAAGATAAAGTTTTTAGATTTGGAAGTTTTTATTGTTATTAGGATTTTTATAAACCTCATATCTCTTATAATAATACCAAAAAAAAATGCCCTTGTCAATTTTCAAAAAATAAGTTATAATTGTAGTATACACTGTGGCACAAAATATCCACAAAATGCCAAATAAATAAATATTAAACATTCACCATTATGTTTGACCAAAATCAACTTTCCAATATCTATAAACAAGTAACCAAGAGAATCAACAGTCAGATTTTTACTTTGTCAAAACTTAATCTAAAAGCTCATTTAAATAGTGGGTTAAAGTTACTTTTGGTTGGAATATTAATATTAAACAGTCTACTAGGTATGATCAGCACCCAAATAGGTGGTCAAAACACTATCCCAAATCTAAAAGCCCAAGCTGTCGAAGACTATGGAGTGCTTACTACCGACATAGCACAACCTACAAATACACTAATAGAAGGAGGGCTAGATAGTTGCTATGGTAAAACATTTATAAGTTCAAATATTTTCTCATCTAAATATTGCTATAAAACAGAAGTAGATAAAATGGTGGCATACAGTGGCTGTATTGATAGTAATGGGCAACTAATCTGCTCTAAAAAACAACCTTTATATTATCAATTAATTACTGTATTTTGTAACAAAAACCCAAATGAAACTGGAGAATGTCAGCTAAAAAACAAAGGTGGTACATATACTGATTGTATAAAGCAAGGTAAAAATGTAAATAAGCCTGCACTGTGTCTAGGAAAAAGAGAAATGACAAAGCAAGAACTAGAAGAAAATACAGGAAACAGCTCTAAAAATATTCAATCAATCAACAAAGGAGATAAAATTGAATTAATAGATTTTCAGCTTAGAAAAGTAAATGAAATTTGTGACAAAAATAATAAAACTTGTCAATTTGATGGCTTATCTTATAATAATTGCATATTTGAAGAAAAAATTTTTAGAAATACTGGTATTGTTGAAGTTGCTACATGTGATAAGACCCTTCAAACAAATATATCCAAAAGTAAGTTTGGCAAAGAAGAAGGCAGAAACTATGAAACAAAATCTGATAATGGTATAACTTGTGAGATATATGTAACTACAACAGGTGGCAACGACCCTGTTACAGGGTCTACAGTTGATACAAACAATGGACGAGAAGTTAATAACTATGCTTGTGGCAAACAAAATGAAAAAGGAGAATGGGTCTATAGTAAAGAAGATACTCAAAAATGCACCCCAATAAATGCCAACGACAACAAAGAAGGCAGGTTTGTAGTCCAATTAAATTGTGGAAATGATGTTCTTAATTTTGCAGGTGGAGAAAGTATAGAAGCAATTTTTTTTGATGGAGATAGTACAATAATCCTAAAAGATCTTTCAGGAAAAAATATAACAATCTCTTCAGATGATTTAAAATACCAATTCTGTAGAAATGGGTTTGTAATTGTAAAAGATATGTGTAAAAATGCTGGAGTTACAAAAGCTGATTTTTTGTCTGCACTATCAAAATTTTGCCAAGGATTAGCTACTGGCTTACCAGATGCAATGGGACAGGCTGAAGTGGATAAATATGCAGACCGACAAAAAGCTAAATGTAATGGTCTTGGAACTAATGTAAAAGTAGCTAGTAAAAAATCTGATGTAAAAGTAGACCCTAC
>JAYWGE010000191.1:0-1673 GCA_043778455.1 bacterium | reverse complement strand
AAACGCTACTAATATAGCTTTTGCTAGTTCTTTTCTCTGCCCTTCCAAAGTAAAAATATTAGGTGGGATAGGTCTTGATGGCAAGGTTTTTTTGGATTTTTTTAAGAATAATAATCTAGATACCACAGGAATTATTGTTGACAATGAACTGCATACAGCTTTTGGATCTTGTATTACCGATACCAATAATAATCAAATTTGGGGGTTTTATTATGGAGCTTGTGAAAACTGTAAAAATATCAATATTTTAGACTTTGTAAACCAAAAAACAGACCAAACTGTTAATAAACAGAATGTATCTGAGAGTCTTTTTATCATATCTCCCAACCATGAAGATAGTTTTATAAGTATGCAAAACCAAGCTATTAAGCACAAAATTGACTATGTTTATGATGTTGGAATGATGATTTCAAATTTGTCTGCAGAAGTTCTCAGAGCAGGCGTCTTGGGTGCAAAATACATTATTGCCAACGAATATGAAATGGTTCAATTACTCAAAAAAACTAATTTGACTAGTCAAGAAATTCTTGAACAAAATAAAATTATCATTACAACCATTGGCAAAAAAGGGGTTATCTATGAAGATAAAAATCAAAGAATTAAAATCCCATCTTTCCCAAATCTGTCATTAGATCCAACAGGAGCAGGAGACAGTTGGAGAGGAGCTTTTTTTGGGAGTCTAATCAACGGCAAAACAGTGCAAAGTAGTCTGATTATGGGCAATGCCTTGGCTAGTATATGTGTAGAAACCAGTGGGACAACAACATACGCTCCATCTTTGGAAATGCTTCAAAATCGATGTAAAATAATCAAAGAGATGATATGATATTTCAAATATTTTTCTAGGCAATTTTTCTATCCTCCAAGGCTCGGATCATTGTGCCACTATCCAATGTGTCGGGGTTGTAATATAACGGCAAACCTTGTGCCATTCGGGTTATTTTGACTAGTTTGTCTAGGTTTTGGTTTTTGAGAGTTTCTTTAATATAAGCCGTGGTTGCCTCTGTTGCAAAACTAGGCCGTAAGAACAAAATTAGTTCTATCTCTTTGCTATCCTGAGTAGTTTGGATCAGTGTTTCTACCAAATTGGCAATGGTGGTGTTTTCGGCAAAAATATTATCTAGTGGCGAAATAAGCTTGTTCAAAACATGATAAACTCCATAATAAATTTCACTTTTTTCTAGGGACAAAACATCGGTTGGCTTTTCCACAATACAAATTTGGTGCAAATTACGACTGGTATTAGAGCAAATTTGACACAGATTACCTTCTGCAAAAAACCCACACCGTTTGCAAAACCCAACTTTTTGACGGGCTTGGGTCATTGTATTTATAAGATTTTGAAAATTTTCTTGGCTCATTTGCAACAGATCAATTGCCATTTTTTGACTAGATTTGGCACCCAAACCAGGTATAGTTCTAATTGTTTGAGAAAGGTCAGAGATAGATTGAGGAAGCATTTAGATAATATTTAGATAATCTTGGATTTATTAATTGATAGATCTTATTAAAATTATATACCTTTTTGTAATTTTTGGCAAGAGGTTTATGATTGTTATAGCAAGGGTTTACATATTAATAAGACTCTAGACTAAAAGAAATAAATCTTCTATACTATAAATATTATCAAATACAGTAAATTAACCAATTATCAAATTAAAAAAATAATTCAA
>JAYWGE010000190.1:0-1674 GCA_043778455.1 bacterium | reverse complement strand
ATCAAAAGCAAATTTTACTGCAAAGGGTTTGCCCTTGTTAACTTTGTCTGATCGTTCCAAAACTGTAATAAAATCTTTGTGTTCAAATGGTAATTTATGAGCAATTTGGTTGGCAATCTTGGCTGTTTGGTCGCTACAATTATCACAAACTACAACTACTTTGAGCAAACTTTTGGGATATTTGACTTTAATCATCTGTTCAAGGGTATTGCCAATTACGAACTGTTCGTTGTGAGCGCAGATAATAAGTACAAACTTGTGGAGTTTTTGAAGTTTTTGACTTTGTAAATCTTGAGTTTGTGGGTAGGTTTGTGAGTTTGTAGATGGGATTATCAGATTGCCAATCTTGTCTTTGGGTAAATTTTTGGGGAACAAACCAAAAGATCCAATGACGATGTTGTAAATACTATCCAAAATAAATATTATATCAAAAAAACTTATTATAAAAACAAAAATTGCTACTACTAGGGATATGTTCAAACCACCCACACTCATTGCCCAAAATATCTCAAAGGGTAACAAAAGGGTAATCTCTATGATGAGGAGTGGAATAATAATTTGCGGTTTAAAAATGTTAGGCACTATCTAATTGAACTTGATTTTGGATTTGTTGTCAATTTGAAGTCAGAAATAAACATAGAAACAATGTGAAAAAACAACCCTACTAGGGTTGAATAAAAATGTTACACTTGTTTTTGACCTAACTTTACACTAAGCACTTTTCAATAAGTAGTAAATCCTTACTTTCAAATTGATTTTATGTGAAAGTTTAGGAGAGTTGATAATGTTTGTGTATATAACTAAACCCACTCCAAACTGTACAATTATCAAAGCTAATTATTATTATAACTTGAGGAGATTTTTCGCTTTGCTCAAGATGACGGTTACCATAGATTTATATAAACTTAGTTAACATTTGCATTGTCTATTTTAAACTGGGTTTAGCTATTAATACTGACGAAGGAATAGGTGTATCTAAAAAATGATATTTAAACGGTTTGTTTTTCTTCTTCGGTTAAAAATTTAACAAATTTGTTGTTTTTGTCCACCAACACACATTTTGGAACAATAGGTTGAGTGGCAAATTCGTAGCCAATAATAATAATTTCTTCACCTTGTTTGATCAGATGAGATGCAGCTCCATTGACACAAATAACACCTGTACCTCTTTCACCTTTTAATGTGTAGGTTTCCAGTCTTGATCCGCTGGTGTTACTTACCACGCAGACTTTTTGACCAATGTGTAACCCGCACAAATCAAGTAAATCTTCATCAATTGTAATACTACCGATATAACTAAGGTTGGCTTGGGTAACGGTGGCTTTATGGATTTTGGAACAGAGATATTCTCGCATAAAGTGGAAAAAGATAAAATTTGTAAAAATAGAAATAGAAAAACCACAATTGCTTGTGGAGAAACTTTGGTTTGCACTGAAGTTTACTTTTTGGGTTTGATTCAAAAAAATCTGTTGGAAATCTTAGTATCGGGAACCTCTGTCGGATGAATAACCTCCTCGGTCGCCTCGGTCGTTGGAGTAGCCTCCTCGGGATGAGTTACCTCTGTCGGATGAGTAGCCACCAGTTTTTGGTCGGCTGTTGTAACCACCAGATGTTCGGCCACCTGCAGGTCGGTCTTCCAAAGGTTTAGCTTCGTTGACATTGATACCATATCCT
>JAYWGE010000189.1:0-4644 GCA_043778455.1 bacterium | reverse complement strand
ATAGAAAGTCGAATCACAGAATTGGTTGGCACGTTTCAGATGGAGGAAAAAATTGATGTACCCGTCAGACAGCTTTCTCTTGGGCAACGAATGAAATTTGAGATCATTAGCTCTGTGCTACATAGTCCAACCTTTTTGTTTATGGATGAGCCGTCACTCGGTTTGGATTTTGAGGCTCAAACGATGATGCGAGAAATGTTAATGAGTTTGCACCAAACCCAAGGCTTGACTATTTTACTCACTAGCCACTATTTACCTGACATTACCGAGCTTTGCAGCCGAGTAGCCGTGATAGAAAAAGGCTCAAAAGTCTTTGACGGCACTGTGGAAGAGCTATTGGCTAAGTCCAACTCTGAAGGTTACCTCAAAACATTAGTCCAAGAGCTTAATAAACAAAATTAGTAACAATTTGTTATTTTATGATCCTACAAAAAATCTTAGGTAAGAATTACAAATGGTGGTATGTTGCAAAATATTATCACAAACTAGAAACAAGGTATTTTTGGACTAATTTATTTTACTTTTTTGGGTTATCAGCCACTATTTATATCAATTTTTTGGTATGGCAAGTTAATAAGGCTTCTTTTGAAGTTATAACAAACATTTTGGTATCTGGTTTGTTTCTCACTTTTACCAACAGTACTATTTATTGGCATATCGGTAAACAAGTTGAATCTGGGGCATTATCCAAAAGGTTGATTGAGCCTAATAGTCATTTTTTAGTCTGGCTATTGACTAATATTGGTTGGTTACCATCTACTAGCTTTTACTATATTTTTGCCATAATTCCACTGTTTGTTAGTGTCAACTATATTCCAAGCCTATCATCTATATTGGTAATACTATTTTTATCAGTATTAGGTTTTTTGATACGGTTTTTAATTGGTTGCATGATTGGGTTTAGTGCCTTTTGGTCAACAAAGACATACGGACAAGTGGTGTTCTATCAAAGTTTTTTACCACTAATCACAGGTGCGTTAATCCCTTATTCCTATTTTCCAGAGACACTTAGAAACACCTTAACAACCTCACCTTTTGGCTATATTATCTATCATCCAATGCAGATCTATCTTGGTAAATACTCAATCGTAGAAATTGTTCAAACTTATGTGGGCGGAATTGCGTGGTGCTTAGCTAGAATTGTATTCAAAATTGGTCTCAAAAGAAACGAAGCTGTAGGGTTGTAGACTTGACAGTATGACCATTAAAATTTATAATTAGAATATGCTTTATCTTGCTATAGAATCCAGTTGCGACGAAACTAGCCTTGCTTTTTTGGAATACACACCAACTGATAATGATCAAAATGTTGATCAAAGTTTTTACAATAAAATTAACTCCATCAAAGTAATTAGCTCTATTATTTCCAGTCAAATAGATATTCACAGTCAATACGGCGGAGTAGTTCCCGAAATCGGAGCTAGAGAACATGCTGAACAAATTCATGGTTTATTTGACATTGTATTACAAGAAGCGATGACCAAACTGAGCCAAACCAAGGCACAAATTTTGGGTCAACTGTCCGCCATTATGGTAACCACCGAACCGGGGCTTATGTCTGCCTTACGAGTTGGGTTAGAATTTAGTAAGTCTTTGCAGTTTTTTGTATCTCAAAATCACAATAATTACGCACAAATTATTAAAGTAAACCATCTCAAAGGTCATATTTTTAGCTCTTTTTACGAAACGATAAAAGTTAATTATCAGCAAGTTGATTATAATAACCAAGATATATTTCCGCATTTACATCTTTTAGTTTCGGGTGGTAATACCCAAATTCGGCTGTTGCACAGTTTTGATTCGTGGGAAATCGTGGGTCAGACTTTGGACGATGCGTGCGGTGAATGTTTTGATAAAACTGCCCGAATGGTCGGTATTCCTTACCCAGGAGGAGCTACTGTTAGTCGCATCGCTGGGCTTAGTCTTGATAATCCTCTAGATTTACCCATTGGAATGATCAAAAACAAAAATTTGGATATATCGCTATCTGGACTCAAAACAGCTGTGAGGTACAAAGTTGAAAATAAAATTAAAGAAGGAACGATTGAAGGTTTGGAATTTGAAAAGCCACTATCTATCCAAGAAATTGATAGTCTCAAAGCCAATAATTTTGAAATTGATAATACAAAGCTCAAGTTCATCCAAGATATTTGTATTTCCACCCAAATTGCCATCATCAAACAAATTACCAACAAACTGGAACTGGCAATAATGACGTATAAGCCCAAATCACTGGGTCTATCAGGTGGAGTTTCAGCCAATCCTTTGCTCAGACAAGAGGTTCACAGACTGGCAAGTAAGCACAGTAACAAAATTGTCCCAAAGCCGACCTCGGTATTTATTCCCGATTTATCTTTGACGGGCGACAACGCTATAATGATTGGTTTGGCAGGGATTTGTGAACTAGACTAAACAATAACTTATATGATATGAACTACAAAACCTATTTTGAAGATTACACACTATCACTGACTAAACTTGGAACATATTTTGATTTTGATTGTGATCAAGTATTTGATAATGCACTAAAAAACATAATGGAAATTGTAGTACCAATTGAGTTTAATTTTGCCATTAGCTCTGTTTATTCTAGTAATATTGAGGGAAACTCTATGGACTTAAATAGTTTTTTTAATTACGACATAAAATCCAAAAAAATTAATCATCAAAAAAAAGAAATAGACCATCTCATAAAGGCTTATAGTTTTGCTCAAAAAAATAAACTTAATTACAAAAATTTCTTAGAAGCTCACAAGATATTGAGCCATTCCTTTTTGGACAGTTTTCAACGAGGTAAAATAAGAACAAATTCTGTAGGTGTTTTTGGGTCGGTAGGGCTGGTTTATCTTGCTCTTGAACCACAAAAAGTAGACACTGAGCTTCAAAACTTATTTGGAGAAATTGAATTTTTACTCAATACTAACCTCAGTCTTACTCAAGTTTTTTATTATGCTAGTTTTTTACACTTACGAATAGCCCATATTCACCCTTTTGCAGATGGTAATGGCAGAATAGCTCGTTTGGTGGAAAAATGGTTTTTGAGTAGTAAGTTGACACAGCATGGAAGACAATATGTGGATGTAGCTTGGAAAATAAATTCTGAGAAATATTACAAAGAAAACCAAATTGCTTATTACCAAAACATCAGTCTCGGTTCCAACTTTTATGAGCTAGATTATACTAAGGCAAAACCATTTTTATTGATGTTACCAAATGCCGTGGTTTTGTAAATATAAATTTGACAAAGGACAAAAAGTATGGTAATATTAAATTAAGAGTATGAAACATGAACAAATATCACTATTCCAGAAATAGATAGCAATTTCCGATAGAGGATAATCCTGCTACAGAAAAAAGATTTCGCTATGGAATTGGTTATGGTGCGTATCGTGAAAGTGCATTACTAATGGGAATAGCTGAAACATCTAGTGGCTACACTCAACCATATCACATACATTCTGATACCGTAGAGAGAGTGTGTTTTACCAATCCATCTCAAGTTGTTTATGTTGTTGATGGGCAAGAAAGGATTTTGGGGCAGGTGAAATAGCTGTGATTCCAGTAGGGGTTTTAGATACCAACCGAACATATTCAGATTCAACACCTGTATCTATGCAATTCTGTATTTTATACCAACTCAAAGTGTCAACGCAAAATTTTACAAAGTAATAAATGTTTAAATTGTTTAAAAGTAACTAAAGATCTTCATCAGGTCTCAAAATCTGCTCAATTTCCCAGCCGAAAATATCATATTTAGCTGATTTTCTATCAAACCTTGTAATTTTAATTTTGCGGGGTTTTTGTATTGTTTGGCTATTGTTTGTCATTTGTGTCTCCAAAAGCTCTTTGTCATAAAAGCTGTGCAGTCTTACTGAGGGTAGGGGTGAAATAAACGCAATATTACTCAAAAATGCCTTGCTAATCAGGAAAATTGCCTCTCGCGTGTCGTAATATAAACTATTTTTATCTTGAATATACAAACTATTGCCTTCGTCCACCAGAATAACTTGCTCCAAAGCTCCAAATTTTCCAAATGGTAAGAATAAGCCTGATCGTGTAGTGCAGATAATTTGTAAGGTCGGTGAGTTTTGCAGCATTTTCCAAACTGTTTCTTTGGATTTTTTGGTGGCATCAGCTGTAAAATATTGCAGTTCGTATTTGATTTGAGTTTCTCTTTTATTGACAGATTTTATATCAAGTTTTTTATAATTAGTTTCAATTTCTTTAAAATGTTTGTTTAATTCTTTGTAGATTTTATCTAAATATTTTTTTTCTGGAAAAACTATCAAAACTTGCCTATTTTTGTCTTGTAATTCAGGTTTTTGGTCATTATTAAACATAGATGTTATATTGCGTATAATGTATATTATACGAAGCGTAACCTCCAAATCTAACAAAAACTCTACTTTTGGTTCAACTTGTAGTTTTGATAAAATATTAGTTTGAGATTCAAAATTTGTAGGTATTTCTTTTGATATTTCTTCAAGCTCTTGCCATTGCTTTTTGGTTAGCAGTTCAAAGGGTCGCCAAATTGCATCCCAAATATCATTAAGAGAATTAAAACTATTATCAGCAAATATCTTGAGCCAATTTAGTTGCTGCGTAGAGATTTGAATTGGCAAAACTCTGTTAACTTCTTTGATG
>JAYWGE010000188.1:0-1681 GCA_043778455.1 bacterium | reverse complement strand
TTAGTTGGCAGATTTTGACCGAATTGGGGTTGATGTCCACTCCAAAAATACAGTTTTCTATCAGGTTTTGCTTTTCCAAAAATAAGGATTCTTGAATGATGGCACTGCTAGGAATATTGGCGTAATAGTGATATTTTTTGCCATTTTGGTAGATCGTTAGCTCATCGTTTTCTATTTCCACATCGCAATCCAGCAAGTCATCATTTTTGTCCAACAATAATCCAAGTCGAGATTTGAAATACAAGATTTGGTTTAGACAACTCACCAAAAAATAACCAGAACCCACCGCAGGGTCTACAATTTTGAGATTACTAAGCACACCAGAGGCTTGTTGCCTTGTCAAGGTTTTGTTCCTGATCGCTTCTTTGATTTCGGATCTAAGCTCTTTGATGTCCGTTGCTTTGATTTTGTATAGTTGATCAAATTTGTGCAAAATAACTTTTTGAAGACAGGTTTGGGAGATATATTCCGTGATTGTGGACGGTGTATAAAACGAGCCATCTTTGTAACCATTGAGTTTCTCAAAAAAACTACCCAGCACAGACGAATTGATGATATTGGCTGTAGATTCTTGGTTTTTTACCTTGCTAAAATTGTAGGCTTCCAAAAAGCCCAAGAGGTAATCTAGCCCTTTGATTGAGCCTGTTTTTTTGTCTCCACGGTCGGTTTTGAGAATCGTTTTGTCATAGATTTTTATCTCATAATCATCGCCCAGTTCCTGCAGTCCAAACTGTTTTTCATAACCTGTCTCCAAAAAAAGTGAGCTGTTGAGATAGGGTACATTTTCAAAACCTTTGGTCAGCGTTGGGTTGCGGTGTTGTACTGCCAAAACATCAAAAAACAGCCTTTTGAGATCCCGATATTTACCCACTTTGTCCTTGGTCAAAAACATAAAGGCTTTGTCTTGGTCGTTATAATCCAAAATCTGCCCTTCCAATAATTTTAGGAACAAAACCCGATTGAGCCATGTGACAATAATCTCAAAACCAACCTCAAAACTCTCGGCTCGGAGCAATACATTTTCTAGCAGTGAGCCTTGTTGTCTGGTATTTTGGGGTAAACGAACGATCTTGATGATACCGTTTTGTGGTTTTTCCTCCAAGCCCATAATGTACAAAAGCTCACCATAAAAGCCTTCGTTGAGACTGTTGATATTGATTGGAGTTTTTTTGAGTAAATACGCAGGTGCAAATAACTTGGGCAAATACTCACTATCCCAGTCTATGGCAATTACTTTATCCTTGAGCTTGTCTAAATGCCTGTCAATAGCAGGTTTGGAAATATGTTCATAAAACTGATCAGTGTTTTTGTAGATACCTTGTTTGAGTTCGTACTCCGCAAAATCTTTTTTTAGTTTCTTGTCTGCTCCAAATATTTCCTCAAAATCTGCACCATCCCAAATCAAAAAATCTTTACCGTTACTGACTATAATGTGCTTGATAGACTTGTTTTCTTGGGTTTCTTGGAGATAGTAATAAAGTGATTGCTGAAGGGCTTTTTTGTTGAGATCGCCTAGTGTTGGCATTTCTTTTTTGTTTTTGCTGATTTGTTTCCACTCAATAATCACCTCTACAGTCCCAAATTGATTGTAGATAGCATTGTCTTGTTTACCATTGGTATTAACATCATAGCCAAAACTGTCTTTGAGAAAATCATTAAAAATCTTCTTTTGGTGTTCTTC
>JAYWGE010000187.1:0-1683 GCA_043778455.1 bacterium | reverse complement strand
TGCTCGGTCGGTTTTTTGTCGCCAAACAACATTGAAATAGTGGCAGTATGACCATCAATAACAGGAACACGGTTGCAATGAGCCGAGATAACCAGATCATTAAAATTACTAAATTGATTATTCACAATTGAGCCAAGGATTTTGAGCGGTTCGTTTTCAGTTTTCTCTTCTTCCCCGCCGATATATGGCACAATATTATCTATCATATCCATCGATGACACCCCTGGATACCCTGCCCCAGAGACAGCTTGGAGGGTATTGACAATTAGTTTTTTGACTTCAAAACCTGCCTCCATCAACGCATAAATCGGAGTAAGATAAGACTGGATAGAGCAATTGGGCTTGACGACCACAAAGCCATCGGTGAGATTATGATTAGTTTTTTGAAGCTCCAAAATATCCAAATGACTGCTATTAATTTCGGGTAAAAGCATCGGCACATCATCCGTCCACCTGTGAGCAGAAGCATTGCTAACAACAACTATTCCTGCCTTGGCATAGCCAAACTCCAAATCTTGAATAGCTTTTTTATCAGAAATCTCAAAACACGAAAACACCAATTTGCACTGTCCAATAACGCTGTCCACAATATTAGCATCGGCGACAATCAGGTTTTTGACAGAGTCTGGAATAGGCGTAAGCATTTGCCATTTGCCATCTACCGCCTGTGAGTAAGTTTTACCAGCGCTATTGGGCGAAGCAGATACAAACTGTACATCAAACCACGGGTGATTCTCAAGTAATCGGATGTAATTTTGACCAACTATACCAGTAGCCCCAAGAATACCAACGGGAATTTTATTTTTGATTGAGATATTTGAGATATTGTTTTGCATTTTATTAAATTGTGATATTTTTTATAACTTAAACTGCCAAGCACCCTGAGAGTAACGAAACTTCAAAATCTACTGTTATTTTGAACCCAAAAACTGTCATTCTGAACTTGTTTCAGGATCTAATACTCAAAATAGAAACACAAGTTAGATTTAATATTCTGTAAATAAATAGAATTATCTGAAATGATACCGTTTAGATTCTGAAATAAGTTCAGAATGACAATTTGGAGTACAACTTATTTACTGAATAAATTAAATTTTGTTACTCAGATGAGATAGATAATTTTACGTTCTGATCAGTGGCATTCGGACTTGGTTAGTGGCAATAATCCCCGCTTTATAGAGCATATCTTTAATTGGCACAGGATTGGTTTGCTCAAAACAAGCGTTAATCTTGGGTAAACATTCAAAATACGCATCAATGTCGCCATTTGCCATATTGACTACCGCTTCTGGTTCGAGATTAGACAAAACAGAAATCAGCCCCCGACCACCAAGTTGATTAAAAAACGGAACCATATCGTCGTTGCCACTAAGAATCTCAATGTTTACATCAGGATTGTTTCTAACCGCCAAAAATAACTTGCAAATATGTGTAGAATTATCATTGGCTTCTTTGATATACAGCTTGTTTTTAACTTGTTTGGCAATGGCAATATAAGTATTTGGATCCATATTTAGACCGGTTCGACTAGGTACATTGTACATTATAACAGGTTTGGTGGTAGCGTTGCAACAAGTTACAAAATGACTGATAAGCCCTTGTTGTTGGGGTTTGTTGTAGGCAGGAGTACAAAGTAAGTAACCATCTATTGCCAAATTATTGTATTTGTTAATCCGATCCAAG
>JAYWGE010000186.1:0-1692 GCA_043778455.1 bacterium | reverse complement strand
GTAGGTAAATCGGAAATATTAATGTTTGGAAATTCTGACTTTGTTTGATTCTGTTGAGACTGGATAATTATTGTTTTTGCAACTGGTCCTGCAGATAGGGTTGGTGGAAAGTCAATTGGTAGGTTGGTAACAGCTAAAAATTCTAAAATAACTGTGTCTTTACTGTACCAGAAAATAGGCTTTGGGTAGTTTTGAACTTTGTATTGAAATACTTTTATAGACGGAATGCTAGATAAGAAATATGGTAAAGATTCCACTTCAATGTACACACTACCTTCACTAGACAAAGCTGAAAATAGTTCTTCTATCAAATCTTTTTGATTGCTCTGATTGGTTACTTTTGTCATAAAAATTTAGTTTAGGAATTAGTTGGTTTATTAGTGGTTTTTGATATTTTTTGTCTTGTTTCTACTGGTATTTTTTAATATTTATTTTAATTTTACCCCTCTATGTAGAGGGGATGGTTTTTAGTTTTATTAATTTAATTTTCTAATTTCTGCATTTTGCATATACGATACATATGTATGATGTTTAGAAGCAGGTAAACCTAAAAAATATGTTTGGAGTATTTGGAGTGTATCGCCGTGAGAATAATCTTTTGATTTTTTGGATAATTATTAGTTTCTAACTCTTCTATAACTGACATTGCTCTTGTCAAAACCTGATTTGCACTTTCAGAACCAAAAATTGTAGAATCGTCGTTATCCTTATCTTGTTCCCAAAATTTATCATAGTTTTCGTTACCTGTAAGGTCCATATCTCCAAAGTCTCGCTCACGCAAGTTTTCTATTTCTATTGTTTGGCTATGTGGTAGGATTTTGGCAATTTCTTGAGCTGTTTCTTTGGTGCGACTAAATGGAGAATAGGCTATAACAAATTGATCTATGGTTTCATTGCTTTTGTTAAGTTTATCTAAAAAAGATTTGGCAGAATCTAAGCATTGTTTTCTACCTATTTCTGTCAGACCATACTGAGGTAGGATTCCATTTTTGATTTTGCTAATGATTATTTTGTCTACATTTGGTGTAGATTGACCGTGTCTGATGATGTAATAAGTATATTTAAGATTATTAATTTTTAGCATATATTGGGTTGATATTTAGCTAATTTGAATAATGTTTATGGTAGTGCTACGGGGAATTGAACCCCGATTGCGGGAATGAGAATCCAGCGTCCTAACCGTTAGACGATAGCACCATCTATACTAGTATTTTACAATATTTTTATACTTTTTGTCAAGTAAAATTGGTAAGTTTTGGGTTAGGTTTTTAACTTTCTGCTGTTGGTTTATTATTAGTTTATTATTGATTTGTTGGCTCTTATGTTGATTTTATTTGGGTTTTGGTTAGTGCAAATGGTTAAGGTTAAAATTAAAAACATATGTTTTTGGTGATTGTGCTGTCCAAATAGCTTGACAATAATATGAAAATAGTGTTTTATTTAATAAAGGGGGGAGTAGTTTCTTTATAAAAACAAGAAAAATATAATCACAATAAAAACCATCATCCCGCCATCGTCTAGATCAAATTTTTTACTAATAATAATTTTCCTATTTCCATAATTCTTATAATTACTAACTATGCAATCTCAAAATACTAATCAAAATACAACTAATTTTATCAAGTCTGCTAATTCTAGCCGAGGCTATGCTGATGTTCTCATTGGTTTGCAATATGGCGATGAAGGAAAAGC
>JAYWGE010000185.1:0-4704 GCA_043778455.1 bacterium | reverse complement strand
GCACTCGGGTCTCCAGCATTACAGACGCCAACTTTGGTCTTCAATATGTACCTGTAATCACAACTCCAACCAACAACTCAACTGCTCCTGCAGGTCTTACCACCATTAGTGGTACAGGTGAACCAAATTCTGTTATTGACATTTATGAAGGTACAACCAAACTTCCAACCACAGCCACAGTAACCACAAACGCCACTGGTTCTTGGACCGCAACCCTTAGCACACCACTATCTGCTGGTAGCCATGCAATCAACGCCACCCAAACTTTAACTAACCCTGCAGATTCAAGCAAATTAACATCGCTTCGTTCACCAGATACCACAGTTATAATTAGTGGAGCTGCTGTTACAGTTCCAGCCACAACCATCAACACCCCCGCCCCTGTAACAAACGCAAACAAATCTGCCTACCCTGTCTCTGGTACTTGTGTAACGGGAAATACGGTTAATGTTCTTGTGGGTACAGTTAGTGGAACTGCTACTTGTGTCAATAATGCGTTTTCAATTACCCTAGATCTGTCACCTCTTCCTGATGGTCCTATCCAAATCAAAGCTAACCAATCTGATACAGCCACTCCATCCAACAAATCTGCAGACACCACAGCTTCCACCACTAAAAGCACAGCCTCAACCTCAGCCCCAGTAATCACAACCCCTTCTGCCAACTCAACTGTAACTAGCACAACTCCCGCCATTACAGGTACTGGTACCGCTGGAAATACAATTACCGTCAAAGAAGGTGCAACCACAATTGGTACAGCTACCGTTGGTACAGATGGTACTTGGTCAGTAACCCCTGCTACACCTTTGACAACAGGATCTCACACAGTTATTGCCACTCAATCAGATGGTACAACAACCAGTCCAAACAGTAACCCTCAAACCTTCACCGTTCAACCTACCGCCACAGTCGTTACTGCCCCAACTGTTGACACCCCTGTCGCTATTACCCCTGCCAATGCAACTGCATATCCTGTGTCGGGTACTTGTGTAACTGGTAATGTAGTAACTGTAATGGTTGGCACAATAACCAAAACTGTAACTTGCGTGGGTGGTACATTTTCAACTACTTTGGATGTATCCTCTCTTCCTGATGGAGCTAATATTCCTGTCAAAGTCAACCAAAAAGATGCCAACGGCACAGTCTCACCCGACACCAACGGAAGTACCACCAAAAACACAACTCCAGCCACTGTCGCCACTCCTGTGATTACAACTCCTGCCAATAGCTCCACAACAACCACTGGGACTCCCGCCATTACAGGTACTGGTACCGCTGGAAATACAGTTACCGTCAAAGAAGGTACAATTACAATTGGTACAGCTACTGTTGGTGCCGATGGCAAATGGACAATCACTCCAACCACAGCTTTTGGCGATGGATCTCACTCTATCACAGCCACTCAATCCGATGGTACAACAACAAGCTCTCCTGCCAATGCCACATTTAGTGTAAACACAGGATCCACAACAACTCCAGCCGCTCCAACTATCAACACCCCTGCACCTATTACCACCGCCAACCAAACAGCTTATCCTGTTTCTGGTACCTGTGTAAATGGCAATACTGTTAATATTACTGTCGGCAGCGCAGTCAAAACTGTAACTTGTGTAAATGGTGTATTTTCCGCAACCTTGGATGTCTCTCCTGTAGCCGATTCTGGTAGTGTACCCGTTACAGTAAGCCAAACCAATTCCTCCAATGTCAAATCTCCTGACACAACCCTATCGACCAAAAAAGATACCAAAGCACTAGCTCCCGTAATCTCTACACCGACCAACGGCTCAACGACAACTAGCACAACTCCAACCATCACAGGTACAGCCGAAGCAGGAGCTACAGTTACTGTCAAAGATGGTAACAACATCATCAGTGGAATCAACCCAATTGTAGCAGATGCCGCTGGAAACTGGTCTTTCACTCCTGATACAGCTCTAACTTCTGGTTCACACTCACTCACAGCTACACAAAAAGATCCAAGTGGAAATGTTAGCCCTGCCAGTACACCTACTATGTTTACAATTAGTCCAACTGCCGCAGCCGCCCCTGTCATTAACCCACCTGTTGCAATTACCCCTGCCAATGCAACTGCTTATCCTGTTTCTGGCACTTGTGTAACTGGCAATAGTGTCAATATAACTATTGGTACAATAGTCAAAACTATAACTTGCGTGGGTGGTACATTTTCAACTACTTTGGATTTATCTTCTCTTCCTGATGGAGCCAATATTCCTGTCAAAGTCAACCAAAATTCTAACGGTGGAACACCATCAGCCGACACTACGGCTTCAGTCAAAAAAGACACCTCAACCACAGTCCCTGTTATCACAAGCCCTACCAACAACTCAACTGCAACTAGTACAACTCCAACTATCACTGGTACAGGCGAAGCAGGAGCCACAGTAACAATCAAAGAAGGCACAACCACAATTGGTACTTCAGTCGTTGCAACAGATGGTAGCTGGTCAGTAACACCAAGCACACCATTTAGTGCAGGATCTCACACTATTACAGCAGGTCAAACTGATCCAAGTGGAAATATTAGCACCACTTCATCAGCTACATTTATGGTAAACGGTGCTGCAGCCACAGTACTTGCCCCAACTGTTACCTATCCAACCAGTGGCACAAATGTCAATAACCAAACTCCAAATATCAAAGGTACAGGTCAGCCAAACGCCACAATAACAATTAAAAATGGTGCTGGTACAACAATCGCAACCACAACCGTCAATCCAGATGGAACTTGGTCAGTAAACCCAACCGTCCCATTTGATAATGGATCTCAAACTATCAGTGTCAACCAAACCACTCCTGCAGGAACAGTTAGCCCAATTACCAGTATAACATTTATGGTAAACAACGGCTCTTTGTATGCCAACGGAACAATTAGTGGAAGTGTTAGTTTTGACACAAATGGCAACCTAAGTTTTGACACAACCGATGCCCCTGCTCCAAATATCAGTTTTAATATGACAGGATCCGACAACTATGGTAGAACCTTCTCAAAAGTAGTAATTACTGACGCAAATGGTAAATACTCTGTTACAGGCTTAGCAGATGGTACATACGATTTAATTCTTTTTAGTGATATGTACGACAATGTCTATGACAAAACAGGTCTAAAAAATGATGGAATTATCTCCAACCAAAAATTAATCTTAACAGGAACTCAAGTTTCTAGTATTATAGATGCCAACTTTGGTCTATCTACAGACAGCATAGCTCCAACAGCTCCAACAATCCAAACTCCAACAAGCGGATCAACCTCAGCCAACACCAAACCCACCATCACAGGTATGGGCGAAGCAGGAGCTACAGTAACCGTTATGGAAGGCACAACAATCATTGGCACAGCAACAGTGGGAACAGATGGTAAGTGGACAGTAACTCCAAGTGCTGATATGAGCAATGGATCTCACACAATCGCCGTAACCCAAAAAGACAAAACAGGAAACACTAGCCCAGCAACCACAACAACATTTACTGTCAACAACTCAGTACCAGCAGCTCCAACTGTTAACACTCTTCCAGCAATAACCCCAAACAACCAAACAGCTTATCCTGTTTCAGGAACTTGTGTTACAGGTAATTTGATCAATATAACAATTGGAACCATAACCAAATCTGTTACTTGCACCAACGGAACTTATTCACTAACAGTTGATGTTTCAAGTCTACCTGACAATAGTAATGTCCCTGTTACAGTCAACCAAACCAACCCAACCACAAACATTAAGTCCGCAGACGCCACAGCCTCTGTCATCAAAGACATTATCGCTCCAAACTCACCTGTAATCACAAGCCCAACCACAGGATCTAATGTTGCAAATACTTTGTCTAGTATCTCAGGAACAGGAGTCGCTGGTAACACAATTACAGTCAAAGAAGGTACAACCACCATAGGCACAGCAACAGTAGGCGCTAACGGAAACTGGGTAATCACACCAACTACAGCCCTAAGTGTAGGCTCACACACAATCAACGTAACCCAAATAGATATGGCAGGAAATGTCAGTACAGCCACAACTATTACCTTTACCGTAGGAAATTCTACACCAACTGTAACTACAAATACCACTCCAAATACAAATACCACAAATACTACAAACACGCCAATTACAAATACTACAAACACACCAAATACAAATACAAATACAAATACAAACACCACTCCAACACCAACTGTAACTACAAACACAAATACCACAACCACAAATACCACAACCACTCCAACACCAACTGTAACTACAAATACTACAGTTAGCACAACCGCTCCCCTAACCGTAAGAACAGGAGGTGTCAATGGAATCGCAGCTGCCTTGGCAACACTTGGTGCGATAATTACAGGATTCTTATTCTTCGTTGGCTTCAAAAAAAGACCACAAGTAGATATGATCAACAAAAAATAAATAGAAAAAATTGACAAATAGTTGCACCGCAACAACCCCTCTAACCAAGGGGTAAAATTTTTAAAAAATGATCTTTGTAACCCCATCAACGAAACCTCAAAAAAACCTCAAAACCCACTGTCATCCTGAACCCATCCACTGTCATCCTGAACTTGTTTCAGGATCTAATAGTTCAAATAGAAATATAGGTTGGACTTAATATTTTACAAAACAATAGAATTATCTGAAATAATAACTTTTTAGATTCTGAAATAAATTCTCAATGACATATTTGGAGTGTATAGTAAATGTT
>JAYWGE010000184.1:0-1702 GCA_043778455.1 bacterium | reverse complement strand
TAATTTTTGTTACCAACCCTATTTTTTACAATGTCAACAGTGGGCAGATTTTTGGCAAAAAGCTAATAATATTAATCACAAATTGGAACATAAATATTTTTGGTTTCGTAGTGATATTGTTGACAACTACAAATTGTCAGTTTTGGTTTATCAATATCCTTGGCAACTAGGACAAAAGTTTTGGTACATTGCCAAAGGTGGGGTTTTGGAAAATCTTGAATCCAAAGAGGTCAATAACTGGTCAGAAATAGACAAAGATTCGTTGGAAAAGTTATTTTGGGAACTCAATGCCAAAATCTTAGCCAGTGCCAAAGCTCAAAAAATCACTTACATCAAAGCAGATTGGGAGGAAGGTTTGACCCAAAGATTAGGCTTGGAGTCCGTACAAGATTTACATCATTTCTACCAAAAAAACCACACCAAAGCCTTAGTTTCCAACAAAATTATTCAGTATCTTTCTACCATAACTCTTAATCTCTCTCAAATTCAAAAAGAATACCAAGTTGAAGACCAAAGAGAAGAAAGTAATTTTGCAAAAAACCTTGAAAAAAAATCTAAAGATGACTTAAAACAATTTTTTGTTGACTCTAAAGTATTTTGGAAAACCACCAATAGCAATGTCAATCGCTATACCAAAAAATCACTTGACCAAAACTGGGATGTTTCCACAGACAAAACTGAAGCCAACTTTGAGGCTTTTTGGCAAGTTTACAACCAAACCAAAGACCGACAAAATTTTGCGATCCAAAACAAAGAATACACTAGGCTACTTTTTGATCAAGATTTTAGCCGTTTGATTATCCTTAGAGATGCTCAAGGTCAGCCCCAGTGTGTATGGTTTGGGATAGTTTTTGGCGATACGATGACTTATCTTTATGGTGGTAATACTGATTATTCCTTTGACAATTATGGTCAATACTTGGTGCATTTAGTGGCTATAAAAATAGCAGTATCTCAAGCAACACATCAAAAAATAACTAAATATGATCTTGGTGGCTACGATCCAAATAAGGGTTTTGGCAAATTTAAGGAAAACTACAAAGGCACAGTCAGAAACTTTTTGGGCGATATAGACATTCCCATTCAGCCTATCAAATACCAGCTGACCAACTATCTCATCAGTTTTATTAAGTTCATCAAAAGTTTATTAAGAAAATAAAACACTAGAAATTGTAGAGTTTAAATAATTTTTTATTAGTAAAGAGCAGAGGCAAGATTTATGAAGGGATAAGCCGTTTGCTACGATCTGTCTTTCAACTTTTGGTAGTCGTCAATATAGCGTTGATACATAAAAAAATAACCACCAAAAAATCCCCAGTCCCGTTGGGACAACCCCTTTGTCAAGGGGCAACTAGCTTCCATTTTATCACTGCTAATTTTACCATTACCCAACTTTTAACTAGCTAGGCAGGAATTATCACTTGGTTCATATCTTACCACAGAATAATCCACCAGATTTTTGTCATTTTTTTGGGAGATTTCAAATAGATATTGACAGGCAATTTGTTTGGAATAAAAATAGTTGCTTGTTTTTTGGGGATATATCTGAAGGTTGAACCAACTAAATTCCATTACAAATTTGGTTTGTTTACATCCAAAACTCAGGTTATCGTCATCAGTTTCAAAGTCAATTTTAAGATTAACATAAGAACTATTCTGATCTATTTTTTTGCAAGATTCCATTAGTCGTTTTTCATATAAT
>JAYWGE010000183.1:0-1704 GCA_043778455.1 bacterium | reverse complement strand
TCTTGTCGCCATCTGTGTAATAAATAAAGTCTACAGGTAAGACTATCTTGTCAGGGTAATCGGTCAAAATCTGCTTGGCAGTCTCAACAAAATCTTTTTCTACTAGTGAGTCATATATTTCAGGCAAATTTTCAAGGGATTTGGTTTCTCCTAGTTGTTTTTTGGCGACAATAAAAGTAAAACACAGTAATCCAGCCACAATGATTTTGTCTACCTTTGGAAGAATTTTTTGGATCATCGGTAGTTTGGTTTCCAATTTTGCTCCACCCATAATTGCCACAAAAGGAGTTTTGGGATTGGTTAGTTTACTTAGATTACTAATTTCACTCTGATAAGATACGCCATAACTAAATGGTAAAACAGACTTAATTTCTGTATTGGTAGCCTCGGATCTATGACTTACCGCAAATGCCTCATCTACAAAATGTGTACACAGCCGTGCGTATTGTTTGGCAAGGTTGAGACGAGATTTGGCATCTTTAGATTTTTCATCAAGATTGTAACGAGTATTTTCCAAAAGAATAACCGAAGTATGAGTGTCAATAATAGTTTTTTGAGCTTCTTCAAAAGATTTGTATTGATCCACAAACAGCACAGCATCGCCAAGATTGTATTCCAAAATATCTATGAGCTTGGAGGTGGAAAATTTTGGATCGTTGTCAACAGGGCGACCCCAGTGGGTGCAAAGAACTACCTTGTTTCCTTGTTCCAAGAGGGTTTGGATTGTGGCAAGACTGTCAATGATTCGGTCGGTGTTTTCTAGGGATGGTAGGTCATAGTTGACTCTAACCAGTACGGTGGTATCAATAATTTTGTTTAGAGTGGTTGTGGGTTGGAGCATAGATTTAATCTTTTTTAAGTTAGTTTTGATTATTTGGATTGTATCTTAATAGTGATTGTTTATGGTTTTTTTGTCAAGAAGGGAAAAATGTGATATAATTAAATGTAGAACTAATTGTTATTATTTTAGTTCCACTTATATTTCAGACAAAGACAATAATTCAAATGCCTACTTTTCTTAAAGTTTCACTCAAAAAAATATTTATAACTACTTTAGCTGTCTCACTTATCATGGTAGGTGTTTTACAGGTGTCTTACTTTCTAAGTAATTTGGTAAAAAAAGCTGAAGCTGATAGTTTTCCTACATCAAGAGATGCTCAAAAATGGCCTTTTAGTAAAAATTCAATTTGGAATATGCCAATTGGTAATAGTGCTCAATATGCTTCAGCTGAAATGACGGTGCCAGATACATACGCTGCTGATCCTCATAATATTTATAGGCTCAAAAACCCTAAGCCAACTCAATTTAACAATGCTGTTTTGCCACTTGATGATGGTATGATAAGTGATATTTCACCAGATGACACAACTAACCGAGTTGCCACTGTCATTGATAGCAATGGAGATTTTTATCAAATTCAACCTGCTCGTAGAGATTCACCAACAGCTGATGTATCAGGGTATGTTCGCAACCAAGCCGACGAAAATTATGCTAATCTAGATGTTGAAGGAAGGCGTTGTGTCAAAACTGTTTCTGGGGTTTGCTATCTTAATATTAAGGGCAATGGAATAGATGGCTCTCACTGGGGTTCTGGTTTATCTGCTATTGGTGGTGGTCTCAAATCAAGCGATCTCACTAGTGCTCAAGATATTCGCCACGCTCTTAATATTGAAGTGTCAGGCTGGAAATACCTCAAATGTAAT
>JAYWGE010000182.1:0-1712 GCA_043778455.1 bacterium | reverse complement strand
AAATACGCATCGGCGTGCCAGTCGCAGTGAAGATACATTGAGCCAGTAGACTTGAGGACTCTGTGCAGTTCCGTTACTCGTTTATACATCCAGTTGATATAAGTGTCCACTCCGCCGTCCCAACAATCCTCGAATGAGCGGATTTCGCCTTTGTCGCCCCAGATTATGGAGTAATTCCGATTGGAGAAAAATGGAGGGTCAATGTAGATAAGATCCACAGATTCTGACGGTAATGAGCGAAGTACCTCTAGGTTGTCGCCAAGGATGAGCTGGTTGGTGTGAGACATATTAGAATTATAGATAGTTTTTGGTTTCTTGACAAGAATATCGTTTTTGTGGTGCAACTAAAAACATCTCCCTTAATAACACTGAGTAACAAAACTTAAATTTATCTTACAAACAAGCCAAAAATTAAGAATCTAAACATTTATACTACACTCCAAATATGTCATCCTTCAAATGTTTACAGAATCTAAAAAGTTATTATTTTAGATAATTCTATTTATTTGTAACACATTAAGTCTAGGTTATATTTCTATTTGATATATTAGATCCTGAAATAAATTCAGGATGACAGTTTTTGGCTTCAGGATGACAGTTTTTGGGTTTTGTTTATTTGGATTTAATAGGGGAGAATTTTTGTATCTTAGCCAACGAAAAACCAGTGCCAAGGCTCAAAGTTGCAACCTGTTGTGCTATTTTTGGGATAAGACATCCGAAATCCATATTTGTGAGCGTTGCTGGTCAGCCAAATAAATTCTGGAGTATCTTCAAAGTGTAACTGTTGAACGCAAAAATCAAAAGCCTTGCCTGTGTGGTGTTCGCTAAAAAAAGGTGGGGCAACCCATTGCAATCTTTGGTGGTAAGCGTTCTGTACTTGATCAAAATCATCATTCTCAAAAAAATAATCCACACGATCACAAACTCCTTTGTAATCGCCAAAAAAAGCTGTTACTTGATCGTCAATGGATCTAAAACCCGAAACTATATGCAGATTAACACCGCTCAAATTTGCCTGTTGGTTCATTTCCAAAAAATGATGATAGGCTTGGTGGTGTACCAATATGTTAGTTTTAGTTTTGATTAGGTCATCGGCGGTAGCTTCTGTGTGTTTTGTGTATTTATATTTGTGTCCCAATTTCTCAAAGTATTCTTGGTGGGCAAGACTTAGTTGGTTGTATTTGGTCGGTCGGGTCATAGTCTAGTGAGCATGTATTTGGGTCGGAGTTTTAGTGTTTTAATTTTTTATACTTGTTCCCCACCTAAGCTTACATTAATTACTTTTCACTAAGTAGTAAATCCTTTCGTTCAAAGCAATTCTGTGTGTAAGTTTGTGAATGTTGACAAAGGATTGGGTATATTAAGTTTTATTCTTCGGTTTTGGTCAGGTCAATAAGTTTGTTTTCCATAGTTTTTAGCTCGGTTTCTACAGATTTTTTGAGACTAAAAGCTTCTTCAAGCAAACCCATACTTTCGGACAATGGCACAGATCGGCTTTCCAAAAGTTGTTGGATTTCTTTGAGTCTAGTCAGTTTTTGCTCAAGGCTGAGTTTGTTTGGGGCTTGGTTTGGATTGTTGTTTGCAGTTGGTTTATTGGACATAATTAAACATAATTTAGTTTATGGTTGTTTTTTTATCAATTGGTGGGGTTATTTACCAGAATTAAAAGTTACTATTTTTGACCAGTCAAGTAGGTTATCGGTACAAAAATT
>JAYWGE010000181.1:0-1723 GCA_043778455.1 bacterium | reverse complement strand
TTAGATTATCGCAAAACTTTTGCATAGCCTGTACATCCACATCAAAACACTTGACAATTTTTATATCAAACACACTGCAATGTGCCAAAATTTGAAATTCGGCTTGGGATCCACAGCCGATAATTCCTATACTTGAGCTATTTTTACGAGCCAGATATTTACTAGCCAATGCAGAAGTGGCTCCTGTTCTGAGGGCTGTGAGTAGCGTCATTTCGGAAAATAAAATTGGGTAACCTGTTTCCATTTGGGCTAATAAACCTGTGGCGATAACACACATTTTGTTTTGTTTTGGGTTATTGGGATGTCCGTTTACAGTTTTGCAAGAAAAATAGTCAGCATTTGAGACAGGCATAAGCTCTATTACTCCGTCTGTGGAGTGGAAGGCAGGGCGAGGTCGTTTGTCAAACTCTTGCCACCGTGCAAAATCTTGCTCCAAATAACTGATAAAATCTGTAAAAAATGATTGGATAGTTGTGGCTTTGAGACAATCCCGAACGGTGTCTATGGTGATGATTTTGAGCATATAAAAAGGTTTTAGAAAAAAGGTTAAGTCATAAAGAGGTTGTAGAGGCGATTTTATATCGCCATTTTATTTGGTAAAATAATTCTGTTTTATTGAATGGTTGTTGTTTTATAGCTAAACCCATAATAAACAGGACAAACTAGACACAGAATTAGTTTGAAAACAAGCTTACTTGTTCGGTTTGTTAAAAAGTAATTTGTCTAGTTCCTGTTGTGTTTGTTTTATGGAGAGATAAACTCTTTGCTACTATATATTTCAAGTCTAATTACTATTGTACTTGAGGGGATCTTTCGCTTTGCTCAAGATGACAGTTACTATTAATCAATAAAAATTAACTGGAATAATGATTTTTAGATCCTGAAATAAATTCAGAATGACAGTTTTAGTGTTTTATTGGTTGAGTGTAAATAATTTATAACAAAAAAAGTACCTATTTAATTTTGGGTACAGTTGCCAACTAGGAGATTTAATATTGTTATGAAGATATTTTGTCTACTTCTGTCTATTTCACTTGTTTTTTTACTTATCTTTTACCAAATCTAATCTTACCCTAGTTGGGCGGTAATGGGCTGAAGGTGATAGGCAGTGAGCATTATTATTTTATAATTAATTTTATAACTGTTTGTTGTTTAAATTATATACTTATTATTTTTTCTTGTCAAATTTGACAATATTTGGATTATAGACTTTAATTAATGATGTAGAGCAAAACAAAAATTACCTCAAACACTATTTTAAAAACTAAATTTATTTTATTATTACTATGTTCCAAGGAATCAAAAACACAGGTGCAGCCCTTAGCCAAATGAACCAAGCCAAGCAAACTCAAGACAAATTGCAAAAAATGTTGCAAGGTATTCAGGTTTCTGGTGTCTCCAAAAATGGTAAAGTAACCGTAACAGTAACAGGTGAACAAAAAATTGTAGATGTCAAAATAGATCCATCTTTGGTCAAATTTGTCTATGATAATTTTATGAACAGCGATGACTTGAACACCATTGCCAAGGGTCAAAAAATCTTTAGCGACAATATTATGGAAGCTTCCAACGACGCCATTGGTAAAGTCCAAGTTGAAATGGTCAAAAAAATGCAAGAAAATGGTGGTATCGGGGAACTTATGAATATGTTCAAAGGAATGCAAGGTTAATTCATCAAAAGGCTAACTAAAAACTGTTAAACAATTACTAATCATACTCTAAC
>JAYWGE010000180.1:0-4802 GCA_043778455.1 bacterium | reverse complement strand
AGTCCTTAGTTTAAATTTTTCCAAGGGAGTAAGTCGTGTCAATATCTCACCCAAAAAAAACTTATCCTCCGAGTTGATGGCTGTAGTGGTCTTGAGGTTGGCTAGTATTTCTTGGTCAAACATAATCTTAGTTTTTATTTTTTGGAAACTTTATTTTAACTTTATTTTGGTCTTATTTTAATTTTACTTTTTATTTTGGTATTAGTCAAATTTATTGGTTGTTTTTGCCTTGTTATTTTTGCTGGTTACTTGTCTTTGGTAAAAAATCAAAATTTATAGCTAAACCTAATCCAAACCATACAGTTATCAAATCTAATTATTATAATGCTTGAAAAGATCTTTTGCTTTGCTCAAGATGACATGGTTTTGGATATAATTTATAAAACTTTTTAGATCTTTTTATTTTCACTGCTGTACACTATCCAGCCTGTAGAGTTTGGATTTTCCTTTTTTTCTTGGGAGTACCAGTTGACAAAATTACCATTGGCGTCATAGTAAGAGCTGTAGGTGTAGACATAATATTTACTTATTGCGGTTCGGTTGTTGACCTGTTTGTACACAAAAGAGTAGTAGTAAGTTTTGGGGTTAGCCAACCCTGTAGCTGTGGCATTTGCTATGGTTTTGGTACAAATTTCTTTAATTCCAAAATAGTTTTGATTGTCAAAATATAGGTGAGCAGGGTCGGCGGTGGTTTTTATGTCGTCGCATTTGAAAGCGTTGTAGCCATTGGGGGTAACATAGTTGGCAGTCCACAGTTTGGTTTCAGGGTTAAATTCTTGATAGCTGATTCCTGCTTTTTCATAATTGACACAACTGGAACCCACAAGATAACTAGTTCCTGCAGGGCAACTATTGACACAGCTTGGCGGGTTGGTAGAACCATTTTTGCAAAGACGATTGGCACATCCACCGTTGTCGCAAGCCGTACAACTACCTGCAGACATAATCATTTCGGAAGGACAAATGTCGCAAGTCGGAGGGTTGCTAGCTCCGTTACCACATCCAGGTGGCAAGGGATCACAGCTTCCATTAGTTTGTAAATCTCCGGAGGCAATTTGACCTGCGGGGCATTTGTTACAGGCGGGGTAAATGGCACCACTAGGTCCAGCCGAGTTGATACAAAATGTTGCAGCTGCCAGAACAGTTGGGTTATTAATTGGGTTGTTAGTCGGGGCAAAAGTACCCAAAATTACCAAGCCGAAGATTAATACAAAATTGAAGGTAGTTAGAACTAGTTTAATAGAGGTTTTTAGAATTGATTGGTGGGGCATATAGTAATTTTATTATGTTTTAGGCTTTATACAACTCTGAGTAACTAAACTTTAAAACTCACTGTCATCCTGAACTTGTTTCAGGATCTAAAACCCAAACAGAGATATAAGTTAGACTCAATATTCTACAAATAGATAACAATTAACTGAAATAATAACCTTTAGATTTTGAAACGAGTTCTCAATGATATGTATTTTTATTTTGTATTGTTTACTTAATGAATTAAGTTTTGTCACTTGGGATATATGAAGTTAATAATAAGGTCAATATACTAAGTATACCCTAAGTTTCGAGTGTGGTCAAATTTGAATTAATATTGACAAAATATCTGTCTCAAAGTATAATTAGTGATATGATTTTAGGTATAGACCCTGGGGTAAATATTGTAGGTTTTGCCTTTGTAAATGGCACCAGAAGTAAGCCAAGTATTGTTGACTTTGGAATATTACACACAGATCAAAAAACCAAAGAAACTGAATATATGAGATTATTAGAACTAGGTCAAGATTTGGAGTTGTTGTTGCAAAAATATCAGCCAACTAAAGCTTTTATTGAGGATTTGTTTTTTTTTAAGAATGCCAAAACTGTAATTAGCGTAGCCCAAAGTCGCGGGATGATGTTGTATCTTTTGGCAAAATACAATGTAGAAGCTGTGTCAATTACTCCGTTGCAAGTCAAACAAACTCTCTGTGGTTATGGTCGGGCCCAAAAATCACAAGTACAAGAAATGGTCAAAAAAGTCTATGGACTAAACGAAATTCCCAAACCTGACGACGCGGCTGATGCTTTGGCTATCGCTTGGGTTGGTCTTGGATGGATGGGCTAAAATCAAAATTATAGCTTGACAAACTATTAAAATTATACCATTATTGAGAGTAAGAACTTTAATAAAAAATTAATATTTTGGTTACAAATAACTTACAAATAAACAAGACAATTTTTTTATGATCCAAGACACCCAACAAAACACAACTCAAAACACTAATTCTGTCCTGATGATTCGTCCAAGTAATTTTGGTTACAATCCACAAACTAGCACCGACAATATTTTTCAAAACAACACAAATCTTCAAAATGTCAACGGTCTTGCCCAGCAGGAATTTGATAATTTGGTCAAAATATTACAAAATAACAATGTGTCCGTTACGGTTTTTCAAGATGAAATAAATTCTCAAACCCCTGATTCTATTTTTCTTAATAACTGGTTTAGTACCTTTGGTCAAAGGTTGGTTTTGTATCCGATGTACGCTCAAAATCGTCGTTTGGAACGCAAAAAACCACTGTTAGACTTCCTAAATAAACGATATAATCACAACTCTGCTTTGGATATTACAAAATGGGAACAGGATAATAAATTTTTGGAAGGTACTGGATCAATGGTCATAGATCATATCAACAAAACTATCCTTGGTTGTGTTTCTCAGCGAACTAACGCTAAGGCTTTGGAAGATTTTGCCCAGATGGTCGGTTATGTCGCGATTGGTTTTGAAGCAAAAATCAATGGTTCACCTATTTATCACACCAATGTAATGATGGGAATTGGCACTGATTGGATGGTGGTTTGTGAGGAGGCGATTACGACTGGTCTTGAGCAGGTACAGAAATGTTATGAGGGTCGGGAAGTAATCAAAATTAGCCTGGAGCAAGTAGACAGTTTTTGTGGGAATATCATAGAATTAATGGATTCTAAAGGTCAAAAAATAGTTGTAATGTCCACCAAAGCCTACAATAGTTTTAGTGCAAGTCAAAAATCCCAATTTCAAAAATATACCAAAATAATCCATAGCGATGTTTCAATCATAGAAAATGTTGGTGGTGGCGGGGTTAGGTGTATGATTGCCGAGTTGTTTTAATAACCTCGGATAATTAAATTCTTCCTTATTAAGGGAGTGCTCAACTCGTTGGGGAGAGAGTTACTAGCCTTCTTCCTACAGGAAAGGGGTATAATTCCTTTGCGTTGCAACAGACCTTTAATAATGAGCAAACTTAGTGTGGTCAATATAGCGTTGATACATAAAAAAATAACCACCAAAAAATCCCCAGTCCCATTAGGACAGCCCCTTTGTCAAGGGGCAACTATCTCCTAGCTTATTAGTGCTAATTTTACCATTACCATTGAGGGTTTTTGGAGATAGAATACAAGCTCGTAAAATTAGAAAAGATAGATTGGGACATATTTGGATACGGTTAGATTTTAAGTTTTTGGTAAAATATTTGACAAGAATACAGTTTTTGTGATATAATTCGTATTAAGAGTAAAGCTAACGGGTATTAAACAATAACTATTTTAATTGTTAGGATACAGTAACTTTACAATGGCTCCAAATTTATTTTTGGGGTGCTTTTTATATCCTCATAGAAATCATTTATTGCTATAATTTTTCCGGTATGATTATATGGTGTTTTGACTAATTTTGACAAACTTTTTATATCTGGAGAGTAAATATGTTTCAATTTGTGTCATTACACACCGTTGACAGCTCACACTTTAGACGACAAACCTCCAAATGTCATTCTGAACTCGTTTCAGAATCTAAAGCCACAACAACAAGTGTATTCTGTTTCAACTACCAAGAAATCCCCAGTCCCGTTGGGACAGCCCCTTTGTCAAGGGGCGACTAGCCTCCAAGTTTATCATATTATAAACAGTCAAGGGTGCGTAATGCCATTTTGGTTATGTTATTGAACATAATTGTAAAATATTTTTAGGATTAGGATTTGACAAGAAATAGAAATTTGTGGTATGATTAATTATGAAAGGACAAGTGTAGTTGATCAATATCTACTTTTTAAGATAAATCTCTAAGACTTACCACTCCCTAGTAATAGGGTGATATTTTTTATTCTATTGTCTTAAATTACTTGACATAAATTATTTTTTTGTGTATAATTAAAATAGCTGAGAAGGGCAAAGCAAATAGAATACATTGCTTACTTTTTATAGTAATATATTTCGAGGTTGTGCATAGTCCCCATCGTCAAACCCCACCATGTGATGGGAGTTTTTCTTTGCACTAATTTTTAAGAATATTATAGTTGGACAATTGATCTAAATAAACTATACCACGGTTTTTACCTGTATCAAAATTTTTGGTTATTAGTTTGTTACTCATTCCACCTCTGCCTTGTTTTGTACCTATTAACTGAACACTTGCATTTCTTTCTTCATAGAATTGAACAAGTGGCAAAAAATCTCCATCATCAGTTACTAAAATAACATCGTGATCTTCTCCCTCATAATAACTTGTCAGACTCTTTATAATAAGATCGGTATCAACGTTGTGATGATTTTTACCATCTCTATCTTCTCGTTTTGCTTCGCAAAGAACAACATTGAATCCAATGCTTTCTAATACTAACTTTTTTGCTAAACTAAAATTATGTGAACTGTAGAATAAAAATATATTGCTTGGACTTGATTTTAAGTTATTTATAAGATAATTAAATAAGTTTCTATGATTAATTTTTATGGGTTTTTGATTAATTTTCATTCCTTCAATAAAAAAATGAGTTTCAATATTTTGGGCATC
>JAYWGE010000179.1:0-4837 GCA_043778455.1 bacterium | reverse complement strand
ATTTTTTTGAGGCTGAATTAAATGTAAAAATCCAAAAACTACAACAGCAATTTGAGTCATATTTTGCCAAATCCGAAACCCAAAATATCTACTGGTTTGAGCAATTTATCTTCGTTGCCAAAAAAGAAACTCAACAATACAAGCAGTTTTTGACTAATCTCAAGCAGATATTCGCTAGGCAAATCCAAAACTATGATCAAGAAAAAAAACTGTACTACCTAATGACGACTTCCCTAAGGCTTGGCGGTCTGTTTTGGTGGGATTTTTGGCAGGAATTTATCCCGCAGTTTAGTCAACGGCAACAGCTTCGGCTTTGGTCAGAGGTTTGGCGAAATAGATTTGGTAGACTTACGGGTGAATACGACTCACAAATCAATAATTACATTCAGCAACAAACCGATGAATACAAGCAAAAAATTCTTGAAAAGCTCAAAGAAGACTATGAAAATAACACAGATTTGTGGTTAGATTTTGTTATGTCGTCCAAGTACGAACAGTTTCTGCTAGAAAACCTCAATAAATTTGACCCAGAATTATTGTTGGATATTTGTCATATTTTACCCGAAAAACGCGAAGAAATAGAAATAAAAATTATGAATCATATCAAGATTTGGTCGGATTATACTATCGCTGGAGATTATTCGGAACTAGAAAAAACACTCAATAAATGGTCGGTACTAGGCAGGTCAGATTATTTTTATGAAGCTACCAAACATATCAAAACTGCCCACAAAAAAAAGACCAAGCTAATGCTGATGATCAAAGGACTGGAAGAGCGGTAAGTGGAATAATTTTGTAAATAAATAATAATTAACTGAAATAATAACTTTTTAGATTCTGCAAAATTGTGAAGAATGATATATTTGGAGTGTAGTATAAATGTTTAAATAATGTTTAGATTGTTACTTTTTTGCTTATTTGTAGGATAATTTAAGTTTCATTATTTGGGTTTAATAAAAAGTAATTAATGCAAGTTAGAAGTGACATTGCTACACTAACATAAACCTATCTTTCACCTATAATAAGGGTGAAGTTTTAATATATTTGACATATGGCTTGTTTTTGTGTCATAATTAGTTTATGTCTAACAAATTTAAAATCACCACTCTTGCCGAGTTTGTAATGGCAAATAAACCTGAGATGTTACCTGTGTTTGTCCAGCTAGAAAACTGTGTCAAGATTATTTCCAGCCGATTGCGAGTGGTAGGGCTTGAAAACCTAACAGGACTAACAGGCACGGTCAATGTTTATGGTGAGGAAGTCCAAAAATTGGATGAATTTGCCAACACCCTTTTGGTGGAAAAAATGTCAGTTAGCCAACAAATAGCTGTTATTTTATCCGAAGAATTAGCTCAGCCTGTTCATACCGACTATCCAAATGCTGCCTATTATTTTGCGATGGATCCAATTGATGGCTCTAGTAATATTGATATTGCTTTGCCCGTTGGGACTATTTTTAGTTTTTATAACAACACTGGCATTATTCTTCAAAAAGGCATTGACCAAATTGCCTGTGGCTATGTCCTATATTCCAACTCTACAGCGATTGTTTTGACATTTGGCGACGGGGTTTATGTGTTTACACTTGATAGCGAAGTGGATTGCTTTTTTTTGACTACCAGTCAGCTGATGATACCTCAAAGTGGCACAATTTATTCTATCAACGAAGGTAATTATAGTAAATATTTTGACCAAACCAAGCGATACCTCGCCAAAATCAAACAAGAAAATTACAAACTCCGATATGTAGGCTCAATGGTACCCGATATTCACCGAACACTACTCAAAGGTGGTATTTTTATGTATCCTGCAGACGCCAAAAGTCCTACTGGAAAACTACGGTTACTCTATGAAGTCAATCCAATGTCAATGCTGATCACCCAAGCAGGTGGCTTGGCAAGATTGGAAAATGGTGTTGATCCTTTGTATATTGTACCAACGACCCACGACCAAACTGTACCTTTTGTAATTGGTTCTGCCCAGCAAGTAAATGAGTATTTAACTTAATGTATATTTAATTTATATGTCTAATTTATCTCCAAACACCAATTCTGATCTAGCTTCCCGTCTCAATTTTGACACTGCTTACAGCCTCCAAACCCAAATTTTGAGAGGAGAGTTGACCACACCAGAAATCCTCAGTTTTTTGATCCAATTAGAGAGTTACCCTCTGACCAAATCTACTTTTTTGGCAATTCTTCAAGCTAGTAAAGACAACCAAATCAGCCTTCCAATCATTGATGTCAATCCTCTGTGTTGCCTAGATATAGTTGGAACTGGGGGAGATTGTCTTGATACTTTTAATATCTCTAGTATATCAGCTTTGGTTTGTGCTACTGCGGGTATTTGTGTCGCCAAGCACGGCAATAGATCGGCGACTAGTCTGTCTGGCAGTGCAGATTTTATGGAAGCTATTGGCTACCCACTAGACCTTACACCCAGTCAGTCTGCTCAAATCTTAGCAAAAACTAATTTTGCATTTTTGTTTGCTCCGACCTATAATTCCGCTTTTATATATGTCAAAAAAGCTCGAAAATTATATGGTAAACCAAGCTATTTTAACCTCCTTGGGCCATTACTCAATCCCGCCAATCCGCAGTTTTTGGTAATGGGAGTATCTAGGTCTGTGTCTGGTGCTATTCCCAATTGTTTTGAGATTTTGTCCAAGCAACTAACCCAAACCACCCGATCTTGGTTGGTGCAAAGCGCAGAGGGAATGGACGAGATTAGTACCGAACAACCAACTTATATCTATCAACCCTTTGGTCAAAACGATGCCGAAAGCCGTAACCAAATAACCCAACAAATTGGTCAAATTCCCATCCTTCAACCCGAATTAAACAGGTTTAATCACCCAAAATCCTACCGCCAAATTACTCTTGACCCCCAAAAATACAATTTGAATTACCCACTTGTAGACATCCAAACTACAGGCTTGGAGCAAAATGTCCAAATTTTTCACAATATTCTAAACAACACAGCTACTCCTGCCCAAAAATCTGCAGTAATTCTCAATTCTGCAAGTGGAATAGTGATTACAAATACCACCAAAACATACAAAGAAGCCATCGTTTTGGCTCAGGAATTAATTGAATCTGGTCAAGTCAAAGCCAAATGGCAAGAGATATTAGATTTGGTTTCTCAAGATGTTTTTTAAATAACATTAAAAACTGAAAAATAAAAAGACTTGACAAATTTATCAAAGACTCTCATAATTAGACAGTTGCTTAAAGTAGTCAAAACTGTGGCAAAAATAATAATAAAAAACTCAAAATATACCCAAACCTTTGTCAACATTCACAAACTTACACATAAAATTGCTTTGAAAGTAAGCATTTACTACTTATTGAAAAGTGATTAGTGTAAGTCAAAAGTGGTATTAGTATAGGTATTACTATAAAACCTAAAACATTTCTAAATTTCAATTTTATGTCTGTTGTAAATACTCAAATCAGTGCTCAAATTTCTAACAATCCTGTCATCAGTTCCATTTCTGCTCGGTGGATCTTGGATTCTCGGGGTATCCCAACCGTTTCTTGCAAAACCACAATTAGTGTCAACGGTCAAAATTATATCGGTAAGGCAGGAGTTCCATCTGGTGCTAGTACTGGTACCTACGAAGCTGTAGAATTGCGAGATGGCGGGGTAGATTTTGGTGGAAAAGGCGTCAGTAAAGCTGTTGATAATCTTGTTAATCAAATTGGCAAAAACTTAATTGGGAAATCTTTTGTTACTGCTAGTGCGGTAGATCAGTTTATTTTGGATATGGAGGCAAGTTTGGAATATCAACTCAATCGCCACGATATTTCGCCCAAATCTGTACTGGGTGCCAACGCTATTTTGGGTGTATCTATGTCCGTTCACCGAGCTTTTGCTTTGTCCCAAGGGCTGGAGTTGTGGCAATATCTACGCCAAGAATACTTTGCCGATCAAGATACCAAAACTAAATTTCCACGGTTGATGTGCAACATTTTTAACGGCGGCGCTCATGCTTCCAACAATATTGACATTCAAGAATTTATGGTGGTGCCAAATACCAATAACATTGAGCAAGATGTCAAAATGGCATCCGAAATATATCAAAAACTTAAATCAATCCTCAAAAAACAAGGTCAAACTATTGCAGTTGGCGACGAAGGAGGTTTTGCCCCCAATTACAATGGTACCAAAGAAGTGCTCATTAGTATTGAGCAGTCTATTTCTGAGTGTGGCTACAACAAAACCAATTGCGACTTGGCACTAGATTGTGCGTCCAATGAATTTTATGACAAAAATACCAACACCTATAATTTAGATGGAGTGTCGTATTCTCAATCTGCCCTTACTGATTTTTATGCCGAGATTTCTGCTAACCACAATATTTTGTCTATTGAAGATGGTTTTAATGAAGACGATATTTTGGGTTGGGAATTAATGACTGCTAAAATGGGCAAAAAACAACACCTAATTGGCGACGATTTGTTTGTAACTAACCCTGAAAGATTTGCTAAAATTGGTCTCAAAAACAACATTGCTAACGGAATTTTGATCAAACTAAACCAAATTGGATCGGTTATTGAAACTGCTAAAATGATCAACGACGCCAAGGCTAATAATTATGTAGTAGCTGTGTCTCACAGATCTGGTGAAACCAACGACGACTTTATTTCTGATCTTGCTTTTGCTTGTCAAAGTGAATTTATTAAACTTGGCGCTCCAGCCCGAGGTGAGCGAGTAGCCAAATTTAACCGTCTTCTTGAGATTTTTGAAGAATTAGAATAAAACCTCACCCAACCTCTCCTGCAGGAGAAGAAAAAACTCTACATTTATACTTGTTCCCCACCTAAGCTTACACTAA
>JAYWGE010000178.1:0-1758 GCA_043778455.1 bacterium | reverse complement strand
CAATTTTGATTTTGGAGATGATGAAATAGCTGAGGATGACAAAACTGATAAAACAGGCGATTTCCCAATTGAAGAAATCACAACTGACAAGAAGTACCCTGCCCTGCTGGTTATCTCTGAAAATGGATTTGGCAAACATACTTATTTGGGTGAATTTCGCAAAACTGCCCGTGGGGCTAAGGGTGTCAAAACTCTCAATATGACCAAAAAAACAGGTCGTCCCGTAGTAGTCCAAATCATCACCGAGCAAGAAGAAAACCTAATGCTCACCACCAAAAATGGCACAACTATTTCCATAAGTTTATCTGATATTAACCAAACAGGTCGAAGTACTCAAGGAGTCAAAACCATCAAACTAGCAGACAAAGACGAGTTAATGACAGGATCTGTAAGCTAATTTATTGTGTTTAATGATATACTCCTTGACTAAAAAACCTATTTTGTGTAATACTTAAGGTATATGAAAAATTTTAACCTAAAAAAAATATTACAGACTTCGTTTCAAACCTCTTTGCAAAATATCCTGCAATCCATAGCTCAAAAACAGCTTCAAAAAATTCAAAAACAATACCAACAAATCCATCAAGAAACCATTCCTATTGTGGTCATAGTCGGTACAGTTGGCAAAAGCTCACTAACAATGATGATCAACCAATTGTTTCAAAATAACAACTACCAAGTAATTAGTGGCACCAGCCAAACCAAAAACCTAAATAGTTTAACGGGTCTTGTGATGACTCTAGGTGGTTTCTATGTGGAATTGAGCCAAGGTTGGAAGTTTTTGAAAGTAGCAGAGTTGCTATCCAAAGGTTTTTTGAGCGTTCTTTCACCCAATTATGACCTGTCTATTCCAACATCTTTGATTCTTGAAGTTGGTTATGATTATCAAAACGAGAGTGATATTTACTTGAAGATATTTGAAAACATAGATTTATTGGTTGTTTCTAGTTGTACTTGGGAGCATAATCAGGGTTTTAACACAATACTAAACACTCCAATGCTAAATAAAATTTTACCAGAACTACCACAATCTTGGCAAACTAATCTTAGTAACAATTTAATAGATGTTCGCCTTAGAAACATAGCCATTGAGCAATTAAACTTAATTCAAAAATCACAACACACTGTTTTGCCCGAAAATATTGGACAAATTAGTAATACGATTATCGCCAACACAATAGATCAAAATCAGTTTTCTGTAGCCACAGCAACACCCAGTCGAATCAATGGTATCCTTATATCGGATAAATATATTTTTAATGGTAGGTACTTTTTGCCCAACACTTTTGCAAGAACTTCTTTGGTTTTGGAAGCAGTTGCCAATGTTTTTGAATTTGAAACTCAGACAGTCAAAGATACAATCAACAGTTGTGAATTACCGTTTGGACGATTTGGACGATTTGTTGGCAAAAATAACACCACCATCATTGACAGCACTTACAACAGCGACCCAGCCAGTCTCAATGGTTTTTTGGATAACTTGGAAGAAGTGATAAACAACCCCACCAAATTTGGTTTAGCTAATAATTCAGTTAGTGGACATATTTTGATCTTTGGAGAAATGCGAGAGCTTGGCATCACCGCAAAACAAGAACATAATAATATTTTGGACAGAATAGTTAGCTTACAAGAAAAATACGGCAAAGTAATTTTGGAGGTTTTGTTTATTGGCTCAGAGTGGCACAAATTAAATAAACAACCTTTTATTATCTTTGAATCTGCCTCCAAAATTTGTGAATATCTTGACTCCAAACCTCA
>JAYWGE010000177.1:0-4925 GCA_043778455.1 bacterium | reverse complement strand
GACGGTCGTAGTAGGATCGTTGCTATGGAGCGGGGTTGATTTCCTCTCTTGTAGGGGGGGTGAAGTTTTGATACTCGCTGATAAAGATATTTAGTAGTCTTCAATATGGCGTTGATATATAAACTATATTTGTATTCTTAACTGCCAAGAAATCCCCAGCCCCGTTGGGACAGCCCCTTTGTCAAGGGGCAACTAGCTTTCAACTTATCAGCGCTAATTTTACCATTATCGGATATTTTTGAGTTTACCGACACTCCAAAGCTTGGGTTAGGTTTTGTAGATTTTGTTCCATAACAGTAATATAATTTTTACTTTCCGCCAGTTCTTGGTCGCTCAAACCCTCCAGAGGGTTCATTTCAAGGGTTGTGATATCTACTTCTTGAGCCAGTGTTTGGGCAAGTTTGGGGCTGGCAATAGTTTCGGTGAGAATATACTTGATGTTATTTTTTTTGATCAATTCCGATAGATTTACCAATTCTTTGGTCGTTGGTTCGGCTTCAGGCGACAATCCACTGATAGAAATTGGCTCCAAACCGTAGTCTTTGGCAAGGTAGCCAAAAGCGTCGTGGTTACTCACAAATTGATTGATTTTGCAGTTGGTACTAGCTAGTTTGTTCCTATATTTTGTATCAAGGTTTTGTAGTTTTTGAATCAGTGTTTGGGTGTTGGCTTGGATGATGTTTTGAAGATTGACTTGATCAGGTTGGTTTTTTTGGATTTGTGAGCTTATAGATTGGCCGACCAAATTTGCCATTTTGATATAATTCTTGAGACTTAACCAAATATGCGGATCTTGGATTTTTTGACTGTCTTCTTCCAATTCCGACAACTCAAAAGTTTTAGTTAGCTCGAGGGTATTTTTGGGCTTAGGGTCGTTTTGAGCAATTTTGGTCGTCCAAGACTCTAATCCTGCCCCGTTAGTTAGCAACAAATCAGCTTTTTGGATGTCAATAATTTGTTTTTGAGTTGGTTCATATTCATGGGGTTCAGATCCTGCTGGGGTAACATTGGTTACAGTTACTAAGTCGCCACCGATTTCTTTTGCCAAAAATTCCAAGGGATAAAAACTGGCTACTATACTTAGCTTGGTTGGTTGTGATATCGGTAGTTTAGCAGAATTAAAAAAACCAAAAGTCATTATTGAGCTAATGATTAAAGCTATCAAAATACCTGAAATAATAAAAGTTTTGGTAAAGTTTTGGTTGGCTGGTGTAAACATAAGATTTGGATTAATTTATTTTTTTTGCATTTTTTTTGTGCCTCTTATTAAACCTAAATAGCGAAACTAACCTAAATAGCAAAACTCCAAAACACACTGTCATCCTGAACTTGTTTCAGGATCTAATACCTCAAATAGAAATATAAGTTGGACTTAATATTCTACAAAACAATAGAATTAAACTAAAAAACACCTTTTAGATTCTGAAATAAATTCTCAATAACATACTTGGAATGTAAATGTTTAAATTGTTTCTTTTTGGTTTGTTTTTAGGATAATTTAAGTTTTGTTATTTGGATTTAGTAAGGGAGAAGATTAGTTTGTGGTTTACTCCTCTCCTGTGGGAGATGTTGGGTGAGAGTTGCAAAGCAATGGAGTTATTTTATTTATATAATCACACAATCTTGACAAAGTCCAAAGAGATTGATTTCAGTTTTTTGAATTTTAAAGCCTAGATTGGAGAGGTTAAAATTTGGAAAATTAGGTAACTCTTGGCACTCTATTTTGGTACAAATATTGCAAATAAGGTGAAAATGTTGGTGGTTATTTTGGGTTTGGTTATGGACAATTTCCCAAAATTGCTTTTGATCCGATAGGATAACTTTGTTAATAGTGCCATCTTTTTGTAGTTTGTCAAGGTTTCTGTAAATTGTAGTTTTGTTGGGCTTGATGTTTTGAGTGGCAAGAAAAACCATAATTTGTTCAAAGTCTACAGGGCTATGGCTGGACTGAATAAGTTGCTGAATGAGTTGATTGATTTTCATAATTTTCATAATTTGAAATAAGTTAAGATAGAAGTTAAGATGGTCTTTACAAGCCACTACTCTTATACAATTTAGCGTCGGTTTCCAAGCAATTCTTTAGCTCTTTTGTTATAGTTTTTTGGTCAATTCCAAGACCTATAAACACGATTTCTTGTCGCCTGTCGCCATATTCACCTTCAAAATTGGACTCAATCCTATTGATACTCTCAAAATCTACAGGCCAAAATTCGTCACTTGCACACGCCCACCAAATCCCAATTGAACTGCCAAGTGTGATACTGATTCCTGCTTGTGAATATTCATAAACCCTGTCCATATCATCGCTAATCCAGTACATACCTTTGGCACGAACTACGCCCGATAATTTTCTAGAAGTCAAGAGTTTTTCTAGTTTTTGAGAGTTGAACGGTAGCCTTGCACGGTACACAAAATTGGATATTCCATACTCTTCTTTTTCAGATTTATGTACAGTTTGCAGTTCTTTTTGCCATGCTTCAAACTTTTGAGCTTCATCCATTTGAAACAACCCTGTATTTAAGATTTGGTCAAGATTAATTAGAGAGTCTATTGTGGAATTGTTGGTTGTATGTAATTTGGCGCTACCGTTGAGAGATTTGATAACTGTCTTAATTTTGGCAAGAGTAATCTCGTCCACCAAATCAGTTTTGTTGAGTAATATCACATCTGCAAACTCAATTTGATCTATAATCAGATTGGATAAACTGCGATAATCTTCCTTACCAAGAGCTTGATTAAGCTCCAAAAGTGTCTTACCTTCATTAAGAATGCCCAAAAAACTGCTAACATCAACAACAGTAATCATAGTGTCCAACTTAGCTAAATTTCCAAGACTTTTACCTTTTTCATCTACAAAATCAAAGGTTTGGGCAACAGGCAAAGGCTCACTAATACCACTGGATTCAATAACTAAATAGTCATATTTGTTTGATTTGGCAAGTTTTTCCACTTCTATCAATAAATCTTCACGCAAAGTGCAACAAATACAACCGTTGCTAATTTCCACCATTTTGGCTTCTTGTTTGCGAATCTCTCCCCCATTCATCCGAATCAACTCCGCGTCAATGTTTACCTCTGCCATATCATTGACGATCACGGCAACTTTTTTGCCCTCACTATTGTTGAGAATATGATTGAGAAGCGTTGTTTTGCCTGAGCCTAAAAATCCAGAAATTACTGTAACAGGTAGCTTTTTGAGGGTTTTGAGTTTGGTTTTGGTCATACAAATAATTATAGCAACTTAGTTGCATTTTGTCAAATTACTAAGAGGTTTTTGACCTTGACAGTCTTTCCAAAAAATGCTATACTTAAAATATATGATCCAAAATACAAATAAAAATACAAATAAAATTTATATCACTAGGCACGGACAAACTATTTGGAATATCCAAAAACTGTACCAAGGACACCTCAACTCCGACCTCACCCCAACGGGCATAAATCAAGCAATGGCTATTGGCAAATTTTTGAAAGATAAAAATATAACCCAAATTTATTATAGTCCACTGGAGCGAGTTGTTCAAACTAAAAACTTAATTGTTGAGCAATTTGAAGACAAAGAAAAAATGCAAAACAACCTGAAAAATAACATACAAAGTATTCCTCAAACGCCAGATGATAGATTGAAGGAATGTAACTATGGCGAACTGGAAGGTAAATCAGAAGCGACCCTTCATGACAACTTACTCAAAATTGGTATAGACCGAAAAGATCTAAACACCAAGTTAAATTGGAAGTTTCCAAAAGGTGAGAATTACAATCAGGTTTTTGAAAGGGTTGAAAGTTTTGTGAGCGAAATATTACTCAATAAAAACCAAAAAGACCAAAAAATAATCCAAAAAACAGAAGAAGCAACTTTAATCGTCGGACATTGTGGTACCACCCGATGCCTGTGGGCAATTTTGAACAACATAACACGACTGGAAGCTATGAAATATAAACCCAATAATGGAGAATTAATTTGCTATGATACCACAACAAAACTCTGCGAAATCATTGATTTTAATAAAAATATACTCAAATAAAAAACCTGAATAAAACCCAATATCCCAATATATTTTATGGCAATAATTCAATCTATAATCAAAAAACTAGCTTCTCAAAATAAAGCTCAAAAATCTCAAATTCAACTTGTGTTTTGGCTGGATATAAGTGAAATAGAATCTGATATTGTATCTAATATTGAGTTAGGTCTATTTGAAGTCTTTTGGCTGGATGAAGCGTTGTGCCAAGTTTGTGAAATAAACTCTGAAGGTGATTTTGAAATTATTACTGCCAATGTTATTGATACACAAGGTAACACACAAGATACAAACCAGTGGTGTACAGGTCAAAAAGTAAATATTGAAAAATTAGATTTGGAATTAGGGTTTATACCCAGTTATTTTGCCAAAGAATCTACCAAAAAATCAGATATGACAATCAAAGTAGCTACCAAACAGAACTTGAGAAAAGACACCAAAAAATATGATTTTATACCCGTAACACAAAATGGTGATTATGTAAATGTTGGAGATAAAATTGGGTATATCAGCCTGTCTAGTGAAATTAAATACTGGATTTTGGCAAATCAAAACGGACAAATCAGCCAAGCCAACCTAAACAGCTTTGAGCAAACTGAACCTATTTTATTTATTGATAATCAGCCCAGTTATTTGGATAGCCAAAGTCTAAAAGTAGATCAAAATGTAATCGATCAAGTAAAAACCCAGATAGATCAATCGCCAAATATTTATTCTACTGACATTGCATCGTTGGACATATTTTATCCTGTTCTATCTAGCGCCAAAACCTTGCTAATCAACCCTCCCAAAGCTCTAATTAAAGACCTTATTAACCCTTTACATAAAACTCAAAACCGCATAACACTCCACTTAGCTAAAGGGCAAAAAAAGGATGAAGAGAAAAGAATAGAAGAAAAAGCA
>JAYWGE010000176.1:0-1788 GCA_043778455.1 bacterium | reverse complement strand
TGAGTTGTTTGACCAATAATGGCTTGGCGTATAGATTTTTTAATCACAATAGTAATTTTCAGCTGGATCTTGGTAATGCCAACAGAAACTTTAGACCTGCGACTTTTGATGAGGATTTCCCGTCCATTAGGCTCAACAACTGGGCAAAAAGCGATTTGGTACTCAGGCTTTTGGAGGAATTTTGCAATACCGATTATCTTGAGATTGATACAGATTTTCTCAATACCACTTTTCACAAAAAACTTGATCTTCGTGCCAAATACGGAGTTTTGCGATCCCAAGGTTTGGACTACGGTCGGATTATTGCCACGCTCAAGGGTATCTTTGGACTGGTTTTTTCTGGTCAAGTTCCCGCTACTCATAACATCTATTTTAAGCTATATCAAGGGCTTTTGAGTAAAAAAAGTATAACACCGAGCCAGTTTGATTTTATTTTTCTTGATGAAGCCCAAGACACCAATCCTGCTACTCAGTCTATATTTCAAAGCCTAAGTAGTCCCAAAAAAATTATTGTAGGCGACATTCACCAAAAAATCTATGGCTTTCGGGGTACGACTAACTTTGTGGAAAGCTGGATTTCTGACGCGGAATTGTCGCTGTCCACCACCTTTAGGACGCCTGACTATGTGGGCAATTATGCTAATAGGATTCTCAAAAACTTTAAGGGAGAAAAACTGGACTTTCGGACTTTTCACAAACTAACTACTTCCGATCACAAAACAACTACGCTAATTAGCCGATCCAACGCCAAGATTATTTGGAAAATCAAAGAGTTTTTGGACAAAAAAAATAGTTTGGATACCAAGGATGGGGCTGTTTTAGATCTTAATTTTGACCCATTTAATCCCACAATTCACCCAAGACCTGTGTTGGCAACTTCCAATCCTAAAAATCTGACAACTAACTCAGACGAGACCAAAAAAGTTTCTACTACCAAATTTTTGATTTATAACAACGAGATTGACTATGTGTTTCAAGGTGTGGAAAATATCTATTATCTCCAAAAATCTTATCTTGAACCAACCAAAAAAGCCCATTGGCAAAACAAAATCAAAGGTGAAACAAGCTATATCAAACGCTTTGGCAACCTAGAAGAACTGACGGAATATGGCAAGGTGGACTACGAAATAATGCGTTGCCTCAAATTGATAGAAAAGCTAGGCGACCAAATTTTTGAGTGCAAAAAACTAGCTACCGACCAAGAATTGAGCGATGGTGATCAGCCTGATTTTATATTGATTACTGCCCACAAATCCAAGGGTTTGGAATGGGAAAAAGTGGAAATCCAAGATGATTTTGGGGCGTGGAGTTGGGACGAAAATGAACGAGGATTGTGCAATATTTTCACGAGTTATATCAACGACAAAACCAGCTATTTGAAGACACTTCAGAAGAATTTGTCTGTGGAATCTTTGGAAAAGTTTTTTGAGGATCTGTTGGGTAGTCCCCAAATATTAGGCTTTACAGAGGAACTAAACCTTTTTTATATTGCTATTACCCGAACCAAACGAGAGCTTGCTTTTGACAAAAAATCCAAGAATCATCGCTATTTTATTGAGCCAGACCAAGATCAAATTGATCCAATGAATATGTTTAAATTTTATTTTTGGAAGCCCAATTTTGAATATACACCCAAACAACCCAAAGAAACCCTACTAACCATTGTCCAAAAAACTCACAAAAACCTCAGCAATATTTATAGCGATTTACCTAAAAATGCAACCCCAAAAAACAAAACAAAACTCAAAATTATCCTTGCAGAAATTAAAGAGTTGGAAGTAACTATAG
>JAYWGE010000175.1:0-4964 GCA_043778455.1 bacterium | reverse complement strand
TTGGCACGGTGGCTATTATTTTTATGATAATATTTTCGGCGATTGTCGTTGCCAAAGTTCCCACCAAAATGCTAAGACAAATAATTGTTTTTGCCTGTGTTGTTGGGCTGTTTTCTATCGTTTCTACGCCTTACAGATTGGCACGAGTAATAGGGTTAATTGGCAATGAACCTGAAGCCAAAATAGAACAAGTGGTCAATATCCAAAAAGCTGTTTATAGAGGTGGGTTGTGGGGCAAAGGCTATGGATCAAGTATGAAACGACAGGCTAATATTTATGAAGTCAGCACAGACTCTATTATTGCGGTCATTGGAGAAGAAATTGGCTTTGTTGGGACTACAGCTTTTTTGATGCTTTATGTTTGGTTGTTTTATCGGGGTATGAAAATAGCCCACGAGGCAGTGGACTTGGAAGGTAAAATGATTGCTACAGGAATTGTGGTCTGGATTGCCTCGCAGGTTTTTTTGAATGTTTGCGGAATGACGGGTATGGTTCCTATGAAAGGTCTCCCCTTACCTTTTGTCTCCAAAGGTGGCACAGCTATCGTTATTAGTTTGGTAGCTATGGGGATTTTGCTCAATATTTCTAGTCAAAAACGCAGTGAGTTTAGGTAGGTTAAATATGGTTATTCTGTAACTTCTACTGTAAATACCGATGATAAGTTGTCATATATCTTTTTGATATCTGCAGAGAGTACACGCACACAACCATGAGACTCGCCTGTGTTAGGGTATCCATGAATAGAGTAACAACCCTTCCCATCGCTTGAAGTGGCAAAAGTAATCACATAATTCCGCACACCATTACCCTCAAAAGGACCACAATCTGGGTGAGAAGGATGAGTTCTACCATCGCAGCTTCCTCCACAACTAAGCACATCAGACTTTGGGATAACAGCAGTTACAACAGGCGTTGGTTCACCCCATCCATCGTTGGTATTACCAGTTCCTACACCAGCATTGTAGGCATTGAGATACTTCCCTTCACAGTTGTATGTTCGTAATTTTCTTTCAGATTTAGTTATAACTATTTTGGTTATTTCTGATGAGTTAAAGCATTCAGTATAGTTTTGATTAGGGTTACTAGCTAATTGATCAGAGTAATCTGGATTTGAAGCTTCGTAGCTAACACAACCAGAAGTTTCATAGCCATTCTCATCGTAGCAATAATCAGTAGTATTAGCAGCTAAGTTAGTTTTATCATTTTCTGCATAGTCTAAATTACCACTTGCCATCATAAAATTCTGATCTTCGCAACCATACTCATAATCACAGTCTGTATTTTGAGCATATGTTTGAGATTGGTATCCTTGGGTATAATTTTGATTATCAAATTGCTCTTGGTATTGTGGCTCAAAATAACCACTTTCGGTAGAAGATGTATCAAATGTATCGTTAAAAGCTGTGGCTTGGTAAGGATATCCGTAATCATCTTGATAGTTTTCTTGAGCTACTTCAAAGGAAGAGTTAAACGATGAATCATAACCATCATCATATTGGGCTTTGGTGTTTGTTATATTTGTGTTTTGTATTGTGTTAAATAAAAATGCAACCAACAACAGTCCACTTAACATTGTTTTGAATATAGTTTTTTTAGTCATATTATTAAAATAAATAGTAAAGGTTAATATTGTAAATTATACTCAAATATTATTAACTTTCACAGGCTTGTATACAAAATTGCTTTGAAAGAAAAGATTTACTACTTAATGAAAAGTAATCAATATACCCAAACCTTTGTCAACATTCACAAACTTACACACAGAATTGCTTTGAACGAAAGGATTTACTACTTAGTGAAAAGTAATTAGTGTAAGTTGGAAGTGGAATTAGTTATACAAGTTGGAAGTCGCATTGGTATAGTACAAAAAATAACCCAAATCTCAAGTAATTTATTTGAAATCTAGGTTATAAATTATTGGTTATTATAAGTTAGTTTTTTATTTAGTAACCTTCATCGTAGCCATAGTCAGCACTAGCGGTTTCAAAAGTATTATAACCATCGTTTACAGTATTGTTTTCGTAGTTATAGTCAGATGAGGCATATGTTTGGGGATTATAACCGTCGCTATAATCAGCACTAGCGGTTTCAAAAGTATTATAACCATCGTTTACAGCGTCATTTGAACTAGTGTTGTTCTCATAACCATAGTCAGATGAGGCATATGAGTTGTATTCATCTGTGTAAGAACCAGCAACAGTAGATGAGCCTACCATTTCACCAGTTTCAGAGTTATAAATATTGCCAGATTCATCTGCAAATTGACCTGCTACAGCTGTTGGATTACCTTCATCGTCATAGTTATATGCAACATTATTGCTTTTTGTAGATGGTATTAAGTTACCTTCGTCGTCAAAATTTTCTCCGTTGTCATATTGGTTTGGTGGAGTATTTGGTTTTCCAGGTACTGTGGGTACTTTTGGAGTTGGGTTAGATGGTCTTGGTGCTGGTTGTCGTGGAGTTGGGACGCTACCACATTCACCTGTTGGATCTATATTATCTGAATTGTATGCACATCCTATTCTTTGTGGAGTTGGCTGTTTTGGAGTACACCGTGGATCACCATAGATGTAATTATCACAAGGATTTACGGGTTGTCGTGGGGCAGGATTAGATGGTCGTGGGGCAGGAGATGGGTTGGATGGGGTAGGTTTTGGAGTTTCTTTACCACCAAATAAACCACCACAGAAAAATGCACAAGCAGCTGCGATACCGACTATTGGCAATATTCCACCGATATTAAATCCACCTTCATCTTTTTTTGCAGGGGTAGGAGTACCCATACATTGTGAATAGGTTGTTGATCCAGCAGGAGATGTAAATCCAGCGCTACATGGGACACAACCATTTTGGACAGAAATACCATATGTATTAGCAGGGCAAGGTGTCAAACCTCCACACTGACTAGCCATAGTAGAACCTGCAGGTGAAGTGGTATTAACAGGGCAAGGAGTACATCCAGCCTGAGTTGATACTCCAAAAGTATTGATAGGGCAAGGAGTTACTGTAGGTGGAACTACTGGCGGAACAACACAATTGTTACTTGCATCTCGGGTTTGACCTGTGGCACATTTGGCAACACAAGTAAAGGTACCGTTCATAATTACACCATCTTTGTCAGCAGGACAAGTAGTACAAGCAGGAGGTGTGGCACCATTTGGACAAGTAACCGCAGTACATTTGTCAGCTGTCATAGAACCAACTGGAGAGGTGGTACCAGTAGGGCAAGGAGTACAGTTAGGTTTTCCGTTGCCATATGTATTGGCGTCGCATTGATCTACTTTTGGAGTAATACAATTGTTACTTGCATCTCGAGTTTGACCCGTGGCACATTTGGCAACACAGGTGTATGCACCGTTCATAATTACACCATCTTTGTCGGCAGGACAGGTAGTACAAGCAGGAGCAATACCACCGTTAGTACATGGAGTTACATCAGGAGTTTTACAACCAGCCTGAGTTGTGGTGCCAGCTGGAGACATAGTACCAGTAGGACATGGCTTACAACCTTCTTGGCTTTGGATTGTTGTTCCAAAAGTATTGATAGGGCAAGTACCAACCGCTTTACATTGCTCAATGACAAAAGCATAGGTTCCATCAGCAATTGCTCCACCCTTAAATGTAGTGTTACCTACTGTAGATGTGCCTGAAGGACAGTTTAGAAGACCTTGAGTAGTGCCATTAAATGGAGCTGTAGTGATAGAAACTTTACCTGAATAATCAGCAGGAGTATTGCAGGTAAGAGCTTGGACGCCAACAAAATCTTTTTCACAAACCACTACTTTATAAGCAAAGGTTCCGTCTGTGTTTTTGAGGATGTAACAAGTTCCAGCGGGAATAGTTGCGCCTGTAGCAACTTGGTCAAAACAACCAGATTCCATTGAGTATAACAAACCATCGTTACCTGCAACAGATGGTGCAAATTTGTCGGTTGGGGATGGGACACAAGGTCGGTTGGCGACTGAGGAGGAAATGTATTGACCTACAAAATCACAAACTTTGTCAGGATTTTTGGTGGCAGCAGAAGTTGTCGGGGTAAAATACATTAAACCTGTAAATACCAAGGACAAAATTAATACTGCTGAGGTTAGGATTCGTTTGAACATATATAGATGCAAGAATGTTATTGATAAAAAATTGTTAATTGGTTATTAGTTGGCTAAGTTGTTGTAAATTGTTAAATTGTTGTTCTTTCTATTTATATTATACCACAAAAATTGCATATTGTCAAACATATTATAGATCTTGTTTTTTGGTAGCTTTTTGGCTTAACAATTAGGATTTTTAAACATAGAAATAAATTACAATTAACCAGCTCAAAAAAAATAATTCAAGAAAAATACAAAAATAACAACACTATCTGAGTATTTATTTAACTCACTTTTCATAGGAAATCAAAACTTAATTGAGATAATTTACTACACCTAAATAGCAAAGCTTAAAAACCCACCGTCATCCTGAATTTATTTCGGGATCTAAAGGTTATTATTTTAGTTGTACTCAAACATTACCAACTTTCACAGACTTGCATACAAAATTGCTTTGAATGAAAGGATTTACCGCTTAACTGTAAAGGATTAAGTTCAACTTGTGTTTTTATTTGAGACATTAGATCCCAAAATAGATTCAAAATAACAGTAATCTTTAGAGTTTCACCATTTGGGTTTAATAAAGAGCAAACTTAACACTAATATTTATTTTGATATTAAAAAATATCCCAAGGATGGGATTGAATTTATTTTTACTTAATGGAGCCGTTATCCAGATTCGAACTGGAGACCTCTTCCTTACCATGGAAACGCTCTACCTACTGAGCTATAACGGCTTGTTATATTATGAGAGTAATTTTTTATTTTTTTGAATTTGGTAGTGGCGGCGGGGATCGAACCCGCGACCTTAGGCTTATGAGTCCTACGCTCTAACCAACTGAGCTATGCCACCGTTTTTTATTTTTTTACTCTGAA
>JAYWGE010000174.1:0-1811 GCA_043778455.1 bacterium | reverse complement strand
CGTTACATTGCAAATCGGCTACTTTGTAGATGTCTACAGTATTAAAATCAGTACTACCACCTGTGCTACACAGACCATCTGATCCAAGAACTGCAGTTTTGAGAGTGGTGCTGGAAGCATAAAAGTAACTACAACCTGTGTCGTGGGTTCGGTTTTCAATGATCGCACAAGATTGATCCATTTTGACAAATCCTGTTCCACAACCATCGGTATAAGTTGTTACTGCATATTTGATTGGAGCAGTACAAACACCACCAACTAGAGTTCCACCACCACCACAAACGGTCATAGTTTTGCTGATTATTCCGTTGTTTGGACAATATTGACCTGCAGGGCAAGTATTACACTTACTACCATCAAAAACTTCACCACCCTGAGAACAGGTTTGGGCTACCGCTGGTCGGGAACATTTGTTAGTTGCTATCTCTGTATATCCAGCAGGGCAAGTTGGAGTTTCTTGACCCACAACTACGGTTTCAATATTCTTGGTATTTGTTATAGATTTGGGATAAAATCGGAAATTTTGTTTTCCAGAAGTTACATTAAAACTGTTGGCACAAACAACCACTCCATCTTGTGAATTTCTTGGCAGACCCACATTATACTTTTTGAGGTTGTAGTCAGAGCCGTTGCAGTGTCGCCCGTCAAAATCTACTATTTCATAAATTAACACAGCTTCGGGATCAATTTTGCATAGACCATTTTCGGCAGGAAGACTATTTTTGAAATCTGCACAGGTTTTGGCTGTGGCTTGGACACAAATGGCGTCCATTAAAGAATAACCTGTTGCGCAACCTGATTCGTATTTTGGAACTGAGGTTTTGACAAAAACACAATTGTCGCCTTCAAGAGTTTCACCAGCGGTGCAGGCTTTGACTAGCTGGGCTTCCCCCATTTTTTGAAGTAGATTGTTACCAAAGAAACTACTTGCCACAAGGACAATAGCAATAAAAGTGGCTAATCCGATACTGATTTTTTTGAACATAGATGATTGAAAGATGGTGAAAATGTAATAAAATTAGGTAAAGTGTTTGGTAAAGCGTTTTTTGGAATATACTGTGAATATGCAAAGTTTTCTACATATATTTTAATAATAACATAGTTTTTGTTTTTTGTCAAAAGTTTTTTTAAATCTTGATTTTAGATTTACTTTATGTCTATTTTAACCCATTTTTATCCAGTTATTTTCGCCTGTGTTCATCGCTAGACTAGATAATTCTAGCATCGTTAGGGCGACGGAAATGGTCGTTGAGTCAAATTTACTTATTATAGCTAGATTTTCAATATTTTGGGGCGATATTGTCAGAAGATTGTAGATTTTTTCTTCTTCTTTAGAGCCAAATTGTTTGGTGGTTTGAATTTGAATTTCGGGATGCATTTTGAGCCCCATTAAGCTAATTATATCTGCGGTTTCTGTTATGATTTGACAACCTTCTTTCATCAACTTTAGGTTACCATCAAAGTTTTTATTTCGGATATCAGCGGGTGTTGTGGCAAGAGTTTTACCCATATCTCTAGCATTTAATGCTGTGATTAGTGAGCCAGATTTGACAGAGGCTTGAACAACAAAAGTAAGATCAGTTAGAGCTGCCAACAGACGGTTTCTTTGTGGAAAGGTGTAAGTATTGGGCAACTTGCCAACAGTATATTCACTAATTACGCATCCTCCTGTTTTTAAAATTTGATTTTTTAGGCTCCAGTTTTGCATCGGATAAAAAGATTTTTGATCTAACCCAGATCCAATTACTCCAACAGTTTTAGCCTTATTTTCTAGGGCAATTTGGTGAGCTAACCCATCCATTCCAATCGCC
>JAYWGE010000173.1:0-5001 GCA_043778455.1 bacterium | reverse complement strand
ACCGTGGAGACAATAGAATTGGTGGTTTTAATTGGAATAACTAAATCTAGTGTTTTGTTTCGTTTGATTTCTAGCTCATTGACCGAAAGGGTGGTCCCTGCGACATCTGTTACAATTTGGATTTGTTCGCCCACCATCGCGTTAAATAAGCTAGATTTTCCTACATTTGGCTTACCAAGAAACAAAACTTTTGGTGGCAACGGACTCCGACCTTCCAGCACTCGCATTTCCAAAAACAAATCTGTAACCCCATCTTGATAAACTATTCCTTTGAATCCAAGACCTTTGGCAGCTTGAACATTGTCAGCCATATCATCAATAAATAGACAATTTTGAGCTTTGAGACTGTATTGCTTGAGTAAGATTTTGTAGATTTTTGGATCAGGTTTTTGACATTCCACTTCACAACTAGCTACTCCACCGTCAAAATATTTGTAAATATCTGACTCACGACGACTGGCAAGGCTATTACCAATATTGGTTATGTAGTAGATTTTTTTGCCTAGTGATTTTTGGTATTTAAGAAAGTCTGTAGTATGTTTGATTTCGTGGACGAAATGTAGCCAAGGCTCTTGAACATCGGCAGTATAGTCAATCTCAGCTTCCACAATATCTAGTAATTCTTTGGCAAAATCAGTATCTGGAGTTTTTAGTTCATATTTTTTGATGTAGATTTTTCTTAGTTCTTTTTGTTTAGTTTCGTCCAGTTGGTATTTTTTGGCAAGATTGGAAATACCCACATCCATACCATCTGTAAAGATAACTCGGTACCAGTCAAAGACAATGTTTTCAATTCGGCTTTCGGCTTCTAGTTCTCGTTTTTCACTAATAGATTCAAAAATACCATCAGCACCACGGATGACATATGTACCGTCCAGTTTTCGTTCTACTTTTTTGAGCCGTCTGTCTTCTATAGCTTTTGGTTTGCCACTGAGATCAACATCTGGGATTTGTTTTAAGTTGGTTGTAAAGCCTTTTTTCTCCAAAACTTTGGTAATCATATCCGCAAGGTCGCCCAGACCATAACCAATATTACAGCTGATGTTAATAAACCCTAGACCACCCAAATGTGCATAATCTTCAGGATTGGTGTCAAGGTTTGGATCGTCTACTTTGTTGATAGCAATAATATATGGTTTTCCAGTTTTGCGGATTCTGTCAATGGTTTGATCGGAAATGGTGGCGATGTTTTGCTTTCTGTCAATCACCCAAACTAACATATCAGCCTCAGCAATAGCTCCCCAAGATTTAATTTGAACAGCTTTTTGAATTTTACCTTCTGGGTCAGGCACCAGTCCACCTGTGTCTACAATCCGAAAGTACTTACCATCCCATTCACACTCTCCATAGTTGAGATCTCGTGTAGTATGAGCTTCTTTGGCGACTATTGCTTTTTTATTTTCGGAAAAACGGTTGGTAAGTGTGCTTTTACCAGAGTTAGGCAAACCTACAAAGGCTACCATTGGAATTTTTAATAATGATGACATAATAACTTAATAATATCTTAGGATTTGATTTATGTCAAGTTTTGGTTAATTTTAAGCCAAAAATAAGGTTAAAGTAATTATATAAAAAAAATAACTTATGATAAAATATTGACAAGATAACAAAAAACTATTACATTTACTAATAACAGTATCAATATAAAAAATAAGCCACTCAAACCACTCAAAGACTATGTCTATTTTAAAACCTACACTATTATTATCAATACCACTAATATTAATTTGTATTTTTAGCTCAACAACCAACTCAATAACATCTAAAGCTCAAGAGTTAGAACTAACCTATCAAAAAAATATTTGCACTGAATACGCAAAAAGTCCAAAATACTACACATATAATCACACTAAATATACAATAACTGGTAAACAAGACACAGATAACTGTGAAGGTAAAGACGAATCAAAAAATGAAAAAATGTTTTCCAAAGAAGATATCCAAAAAGCGTACGATAATCATGTTGGTGGACTTGGCTATATCCTAGATACTAATAATTTGAGTTATGATTTTGAGTTAAACCCTGAGATATCTAAAACACAATGTGTACCAGGTCAACTATGTGAGCCACCTGTTGTTATAGTTTTAGAAAATCAAGAAATAGACTTTTTGCCATATTCATTAAATAATCAAATAGAAGAAATTGATATGACCATATTTGAATTATAAATATACTTGTTCCCCACCCAACTTACACTAATTACTTTTCACTAAGTAGTAAATCCTTACTTTCAAAGTAATTCTGTGTGTAAGTTTGTGAATGTTGACAAAGGATTGGGTATAAAAACTTTTAAACAAAATAAACATTCCCCTTATTAATTTAGGGGGGTTTTCATTTGGCGTTCTAATATTGCTACTTTCGTTTTTTAAGTTTCTTACTATTCTTGTTTTTGGAGTTATTTTTTATCTGAGTATTTGTAGGTTTGACATCAACGATCTGTTCCAAGTTTTGCTCTGAGTTTTGTTCCAAATTAGCATTTTCTTTTGTGGTTTCAAGAGTGTTTTCAAATGAATAATCAGCTGTTTTATCAGGATCAGAGTCTTGCATTTGGTCAATAAGTTCTTGGGTATGCCGAGCATAATACCGAGTGATGACAATTTGCCGAAGCAATGATAAGATCGAAGCGGTAAGTGAATAGATATTAAGTCCGAGCGGTAAGTTAAAATTAATAAACAGAAACAAAATAGAATTGAGATAAATACCCACAAAATTTTGACTTCTTTCCATTGCTTCCATTTGGATTTTTTGTTCTTCAGTCTGATCCTTGGGTGGGGTAACTTTGATTTGAGGTGACCACTTAAAAGTATACATACCATAAATATACGACAAAAACGAGGTCAGAAGTACTATCCAAAGCTGATTATGGACACTATCATGAAGATCAAAAGCCCCACCTAGTATTTTGGTTGGAAAAGTAAAAACATCAGACCCCCACAGCCAAGAGTACAAATAATTGGTAGACTCACCTTTTTCTATTACATTAACAACGCCAAAAAGACCTGTTACAAAAAATATCTGAAAAAATATCATCTGAAAAGTCCCCGACATATCCAAGTTGTGTTTTTTGCTAAATTCCCCCATAGCTTTTTGCATTTCCACAGGAGAATCTTTGTGTTTAGCTCTAATCTCTGCAATCTGAGGTGAAAGAACTTTTTGTTTTTGCATTGTGATATATGACTTGCCATACAATAGCCATAGTGGAATATTGACCACACAAGCCATAAAAATAATAGCAACACCAGTATCACCTGTCAGACTATGACCTATTTTGAGAAGGTTAATTTGGGGAGCCCAAACGAGATATGTCCAAATTGTTTGAAAAATATTCATTGAAAATAAAGTGTTTTTAAAATTTTAAAATTAAATTAAAGTTAATACAAGACTAACTATTTTACTTTTGTTATACTTGTTCCCCACCTAAGCTTACACTAATTACTTTTCACTAAGTAGTAAATTTCTTACTTTCAAAGTAATTCTGTGTGTAAGTTTGTGAATGTTGACAAAGGGTTGGGTATATACCATTTAATGATGACTGATATTGTATTTTTAGTCAAGTTAGTCAAGTTTTTAAGATTGCAAACTAAGACAAACTATATTTAAAAAATAAGTTAAAAAACAACTGAATAGTTAAATCTAAAAATGCTCTTGTCAAAACAAAAAAAATGTGGTATACTATAAATATAACTAATTACAAATTCAACAAATTTTACCAAAATTTAATTTAACTCAAAATATGTTCACTCAAAAAAATAACCAAAAACCAATAGTAAATCAACAAAAACAACCAAATTACTCTGAAAAACAAAACAGCTTTTTTGGAAGTATTGTCGTTGGGTTAACCACTTTTTGTGTCTTAACAGTTTCACTAGCTGGAGCAATGCTTTTACAAAACAATGTAGACCAAAAAACCTCATTTGCTGGTATTGTCTATGCTTGTAACGATAATGAAACCCTAGCCAACGGACAATGTATTTCCGCTACCGTTCCAACTCCAACATATACCGAAGGTTGCCCAACTGACTATATGGCAATGAACGCTGTATGTACAAAAACTGAATCAAAAAATTGCTCTGACTACCCTAAAGCTATGAACGCCGAAGCTGGATTATGTAAAATCAATGTTGATGATGTACTTATTTACGAAATTGTGGATAAAGACGGACGATATTGTGGTGGCACAGGCTACAATTTCAAACAATACAATGTTGGCAAACCCCGAGGAGCCACTGACGGAGCTATTGTTTGTGGTAATAACTTTAACGCAACCTCTGGTAAAGAAAACTTCCGATTTATTCCCAAAAATGTCTTGGATATCAAAAATTTTATGACTAGCCAAACAGGTACAACTTACTCTCCTTGTCCTACAGGCTACACAGCGACAGCCGACAAAATGAAATGTATCCGACCCGCCACCAGTAAAGGTTGCGACATGGCAGGAGAATATTTCCAAAACAGTGTCTGTACTCCTTGCCCAGCGGGTCAGTATTGCCCCAATAACTCCACAACAACAAGTAAACTAGTTTGTGCCAATGGTGGAACCCTAACTGATAATAAATGTCTTGCCAAAAACAAAATTAGTATAACCAACTATACCGATGGATGTGGTAGCGGATATATTAAATACGACCAATCTTGTGCTATTGAAGAGGTTAGAACTCACGATTTAGGTTGTAGTTATTTCTATTCATCCGATACTGTCAATGTAACTGCGGTACTATCAGAAGATGGTAAGCGATGCTCTACAGGTGGTAGAACTGATTTTGCTTTTACTTCAATCTACAAAGTTAGCGACTTACAATGCGACGGTCCTGGTACAGCATATTACAACTACAATGTTTCATACGATCCTTTGATTTGTGGTAGTACATATACCGAAACCACTAAGGCTAACTTTAGATGGTTACCAACTACTTTTGCCAAAATCACAGGTCTACAAAAAATTGCAGGAACAATAACCACACAATGCCCACCATCTTGGATTGATGCAGGTGGAGACACTT
>JAYWGE010000172.1:0-1815 GCA_043778455.1 bacterium | reverse complement strand
TTGCCCGCATAGATTGTGTCATTCCCAGCGCCACTGAAAATTCTGTCATTCCCAGCACCCGCAAAGATCAAATCATTGCCTTTACCAATTTAGTCTTCTAGTTTTGGATTTATAAGTTTTGGATTTGCTCTTTGGTTTGTTTCTTCTTTTTGGTTTTTTTCCAAATAGCTAATTTGTTGACTGGAATATCTGTAGTCCAAAATCTGAGCCACTTTTGTGATAATTTGTTCGTCTGATAGTGTTACATTTATATCAAATTGTTGCCCTTCATATCCTGACCATTCTTCAGCTAAAGTTAAATTTCCATTTTTATCTTTGCAGATCATAAAACTTGGTTCACCCCTTTGTAATTCTGGTAATATATTACCTGCAGGAATAACATAAATCATCTGGTCAAAAGGCAGTCTTTCAAATAATTCTTGAAGTGTTTTACCCTCAAATATTTTTTCTGTGCCATTAAGCATACTTTCGTAGAAACTTGCATTTTTGTTTCTTATTTCTTCATACTTTTTATATCTCTTTTCTTCGTACCTTTGTGCTAACATATCTTTTGGATCTTTTATTGCGTCTGGAATTTCTTTTATTTTATTGTTTTTTATTGCATATTCAACGGCTTTGATCCTCCTCAATAACGCGGCATAAAGTCTTCTTTGTATTTCTGTGTTGTAATTTGTATTTTTTTCAAATAGTGGCGGGTAGGGTTCTCTTTCCATAATATTTTAATTATTCTTAATTTACACGGATCGTCTTGTGATACAAATTTTTGATTTTTTTGGCTGCTTTGTGCCACGACAATTGTTTGGCTTCGGCGTGGGCTAGGTTACTTAGAGTTTTTCGCAAAGCCTCATATTCTAGCACTCCCACAATGTGATTTGCCATTTCGTCGGTATCCCAAAAATCTACCTTAAGACTATTTTTGAAAACTTCACTAACTCCCGATTGTTTACTAATAATTACAGGTGTGTTGTGGACTGCACTTTCCAAAGCCACCAGTCCAAAAGGTTCACTCACAGACGGCATAATAAATAAATCTGCCATTTGATAGAGACTTTGAAGCTCATCACCTTTGAGAAATCCTGTAAACACAACTCGGTCAGCAATTTTTAGATCTACCGCTTGATTGATTAGTTTTTGCTCCATATCTCCTGATCCAACGATGATAAATAGTGTTTTATTGTTAAATTTTAGGGCTTTTTGGGCGGCATCAAGTAAGTAATCTACTCCTTTTTGGAAGGTTAATCTACCTGTAAACAGTACCAATTGGTATCCAGCATTTTTGAGCGCCATTAGTTTTGTGCTAAATGGGTTGGTGTGTTGGTTTTTGGTGTGGTGTTCGTAGTCTATGCCGTTGTGGATTACGGTGATTTTGCTTGGATCTATGCTATAGTTTTGGATGATGGAGTTTTTGGTGTATTCGCTCACGGCAATGATTTGGTCGGCGTTTTGCATTCCTAGTTTTTCAATTTCAAAAATTTCTTGGTTGATCCAGCCTCCTGTACGGTCAAATTCTGTGGCGTGAATGTGAAGAATTAGCGGTTTGCCTGTGATTTTTTTGGCTTTTAGGGCAGGTGGGACTGTCAGCCAGTCGTGGCAATGAATTATTTCAAATGACTCAATATCAGGAATTTTATTTACAACTTCGGCATATCTGTAGACTTCACCAACTAGATTGGGGGCATAAACCAACCTATTGTCGTTGTCATGAAAAGACTCGGAGTTTGAATTAGCTTTTTGATCTACAATATTGCCAAGTTCTTGGGCATACAACTTACTGGTCAAATAAGGAGTAAGTATGCTATCAAAGTGGTGTATTTT